>NZ_LZHJ01000106.1:0-78778 GCF_001690815.1 Gilliamella sp. GillExp13
GAAAAGAGTTTGATAATCATTTGATTGATGAATGTTTAACAGCATTTGGAATTAAACGGTCCTTAAGTCGCAAAGGCTGCCCCTATGATAACGCAATTGCAGAAAGCACATTCAAAGCAGTGAAAACAGAATTTGTGTCAAATACTATTTTTGATTCACTGGCGCAACTTAAATTGGAATTTAATCACTATGTGGATTGGTTTAATTATAATCGACTTCATTCAACATTAAATTACCAGTCGCCGATTGAATACAAAAGAAATCGATGACCTTATCTTTTTGGTACTAAAAAGTGTGGACATACCATAATAAATTTCTATTATTAGAGGTTAGTTGTTAATAAATTTTTAAACAGATAATGTTTTATTTTGAGGTGTTATGGATTATTTCCCCTTATTTTGTAAGCTAGAAAACCGTGATTGCTTATTAGTCGGTGGCGGTGAAGTTGCTGAACGTAAAGCTCGATTATTACTTGAAGCTGGTGCCCGCTTAACTGTCAATGCGCATGAATTTAACGAGCAATTCATATGCTGGAATGAACAAAAACAACTAGTTTTAGTTCAAGGGGAGTTTAATGCTGAATTACTGGATGATAAATGGTTAGTTATTGCGGCAACAGACTGTCAGGAAACTAATCAAAGAGTGAGTATTGAGACGGAAAAAAGGCGTATTTTTTGTAATGTGGTTGATTCTCCAAAAGATGCGAGTTTTATTATGCCCTCAATTATTGATCGTTCCCCTATTATGGTTGCTGTCTCTTCAGAAGGGCATGCTCCTGTTTTGGCTTGATTATTGCGTGAAAAACTAGAGTCCATTTTACCTCAACATTTAGGCAAATTAGCTAAATATGCCGGTTATTTACGTAATAAAGTTAAAACAACCTATCAAACAGTGACGGAACGTCGTCGTTTTTGGGAAAGGCTATTTTCTCATGATAGGTTAGCTCAAGCGATTGCTAATAGCGATTCAGATCATGTTGAAAAACTCACCAATGAGCTATTTGATACATCACTTGATTCCCGTGGTGAGGTTGTGTTAGTTGGTGCTGGTCCAGGTGATGCGGGCTTGTTGACTTTAAAGGGATTACAGCAAATCCAACAAGCAGATATTATTGTCTATGATAGATTAGTATCGGATGAAATTATGAATCTAACCCGTCGCGATGCTCAACGTATTTTTGTTGGTAAGCGAGCAGGATTTCATTGTGTACCTCAAGAACAAATAAATCAGATTCTTTTACAACAAGCTAAAAAAGGTAAGCGTGTTGTACGTTTAAAAGGTGGAGATCCTTTTATTTTTGGTCGAGGTGGTGAAGAGCTCGAAACATTATTTAACGCCGATATTCCATTTTCTGTAATACCAGGAATTACAGCAGCTTCAGGTTGTTCTGCATATAGTGGGATCCCATTAACGCATCGGGATTATGCTCATAGCGTACGTTTAATTACTGGTCATTTGAAAGATGGTAGTCACCTTGACTGGAAGAGTTTAGCCGCTGAAAAGCAAACATTAGTTTTTTATATGGGATTATCTCAAGCCAGTAACATCGAAAAACAATTAATTAAATACGGTATGAATGCAAATACGCCAATTGTAATTGTTGAAGAAGGCACAACAACGAAACAAAAAGTAATATCAGGCCAGTTATGTGATTTAGCACAATTATCTTTGCAAGCCTGTAGTCCTAGTTTAATTATTATTGGGCCTGTTGTTGCATTACGAGAAAAGCTAAATTGGTTTTCTGAGTGTTAGTGGGTGCTAAAGGTTTGATCTGTTCATATTTTAATGGCGTCTTTTTAACGTGTAAAAAAGTTTAATATAAACATAAAATACGATTAACAGTTCATAGTATAATGTGACTCTAAACCGAGGGAGATATCGCAAATACGCACTATTGCAGTTAGATAGTAAAAGCGCTTTTTTCTAAAATAAAGAACAAAATTCGTCACTAATAAAATGAAACACTGCCCAGTAAGTGTTTTATTTTAACTTGAGATAAAAATCAAATAAAATCAATACTATACCTGGATATTTTTTTATGAAAACTTTTTTGTTTTGGCGGTGTTATTTTAGGAAAGCGTTACTGTTTTAATTGTTCAATAAGAAGACAGGTTATAAAAATTACTTTGATCATAGTCAAAAAATAAAGCCTATGCTAGACTGAATCAAACTCTGAAGCTTTTTTACCTAAGTGGCATTTTCATATGGTGGATTAGTCGCGGTATAACGCAGAAATGGTTATGCTTCCCGATTTGGATAAGGTGTTTAATGTATATATGCAATTAGTTGATAATTATCAGCGTCGATTTCAATATCTGCGTTTGTCGATTACCGAGCTGTGTAATTTTCAGTGTCAGTACTGTTTACCACGTGGTTATCAGCCTAACAAGAAACATAAATTTTTGTCGCTCAATGAAATTAATCATGTTGTGGCAACATTTACTGATCTCGGTGTACGCAAAATTCGATTAACTGGTGGCGAGCCTACCTTGCGTCGCGATTTTATTGATATCTTATCGCTCATATCTTCCTATCCCAGCGTGAAGGAACTCGCTATTACGACCAATGGTTCACGTTTATTAAAAAATATTCACCATTGGCATCAAGCTGGTTTAAATGCGATTAATATTAGTATTGATAGTTTTTCTCCCCATTTATTTAAATTAATTACTGGTCAAGATAAGCTTAAAGAATTACTGCATTGTGTTGATAAATCGTTAGAAGTAGGTATAAAAAAAGTCAAAATTAACACCGTTTTGATGAAAAATATGAATGATAATTTAAATGATTATTTGTTATGGATTAAAAATATTCCAGTAGAGTTGCGTTTTATTGAACTTATGGAAACAGGCGAAAGCAATGATGTATTTAATCGTTATCACTTGTCTGGTAGTTTTATTGAAACACAATTAATTGCGCAGGGATGGGAGTTACAACCCAAAAAACCTTTATCAGGTCCAGCTAAGATTTATGTGCACAGCGATTATCAAGGAAAAATTGGTTTGATTATGCCCTATTCAAAAGATTTTTGTAAAAGTTGCAATCGATTACGTGTATCATCTATCGGTAAATTACATTACTGCCTATTTGGTGATGCGGCGGTTGATTTACGTGATTTGTTGGAAAGCTCAGAACAGAAACAACAATTAAAAGCAAGAATTCTTGCTTCATTAATGATTAAACCAGAAAAGCATTTGTTACATGATCATCGTGTAGGGCTCACCCCTAATTTATCTTATATCGGTGGATAATTGGCTGTTCTGTTTTGGGACATTGTCAATTTGCCAATGTTGTATAGCCCAATCTAGTAACTGTTTTTGAGTGGCGTCTTGCCAATCTTCTGGCACATATTGTCCTAGAAACTGTAAAGCCTGGACGGTTAACGCTTTAAAATTGTTTAAATCAATCGGGCTAGCATGATTTTGTTTTGATAGTTTATTGCCATTTTTATCTAATACTAGTGGTAAATGGCTGTAACTTGGCACAGAAAAACCAAGCAGTTGATATAGTGAGATTTGTTTTGCAGTAACAGGTAAAAGATCCGCGCCACGAACAATTTCGGTAATTCCTTGTTCATGATCGTCTAAAACTACCACTAAGTTATAGGCAAATAAGCCGTCTTTGCGGTGAATAATAAAATCTTCTTGCGCACTTGCTTTTTCAACTGTTTGTAAGCCACGAATCTGATCTTTAAATTGAAAAATAGGATGATTTTGTTTTAAACGTACAGCAACTTGTTGCTTATTATTGATAGATAAATGTCGTTCACGACAAAAGTTATCGTAAATACCATTTGTTAGGTTTTGAATTCGTTGTCTAGTACAGTCACAATAATAGGCTTGTTGTTTATCTATAAGTGTTTTTAAAACAGTGCGGTAACGCTCACTGCAAGATGATTGATACAAGACCGTATCATCCCAATATAAATTAAGCGCTTCAAGCGTTTTTAATATAAGTGATGATGCCCCTTTGACTTCTCGTGGTGGGTCGATATCTTCGATACGGACAAGCCATTTACCACGACAAGATTTAGCTTGGAGATAACTACCAAGAGCCGTTACCAACGAACCAAAATGTAATGGCCCTGATGGTGAAGGGGCAAAACGACCGATATAATGCATAGGTCTGATTTGGAATGATAGATAACAGGGATTACATACCCATTTGTTTTTCGCGAAGTTCTGCAAGCGTTTTACAATCAATACATAAATCGGCTGTCGGTCTTGCTTCTAAACGGCGGATTCCAATTTCAACACCACAAGATTCACAATAACCAAAATCGTCTGATTCGATTTTCTTTAACGTTTTTTCAATTTTTTTGATGAGTCTTCTTTCTCTATCTCTAGCGCGTAATTCAAGGCTGAATTCTTCTTCTTGTGTTGCTCGGTCAGCCGGATCTGGGAAGTTTGCTGCTTCATCTTGCATATGCGTAACTGTTTTTCCCATTTCACCTTGTAGCTGAGTTAGCCAAGCTTCTAAAATAAGTTTAAAATGTTTCAATTGCTTAGGGTTCATGTACTCCTCGCCTTTTGCCTCTTTATAAGGCTCAAGCCCAGCAATTGAAAGCAGGCTAAGAGAAGATGTATTTACTTTTTGTTCCTTTTTCACTGCAATCCCCTTAAGTAAAGATTATTTGAAAGCGCTAAACTATAGCAATAATTCAGCCTTTGGCAAATTTTTTTTATCATTTTTATAGTTAAAAAATAGGAAAAATAATACAACTATATGTTATTAATAAAGATAATTAATTATTCCACTTTTTTAATCCATTTTCAGGACATTTAGCTACTAAATCGTACAATTTGTCGTTATCGGGGAAAATAAGTTCAGGACTGATATCAAATAGTGGATAGAGGACAAATTCTCTATTTTTTATATGATAATGAGGGATAGTAAGTCTTTCATTATTAATGACTAAGTCATCATAAAGTAAAATATCTAAATCTAGGGTTCTAGCGCCCCAACGATTATTTTTGCGTACGCGTCCTTGTGCTTTTTCAATAGCTTGTAGTTCATCAAGCAATGCTATAGGCGATAAGCTTGTCGTCAGTTTAATTACTGCATTAAGATAATCATTTTGATCTTGTGGCCCTAAGGGCTTACTTCGGTAAAATGGTGAAATATCTACCACTTTTGTGCTAGGCAAACAGCGTAATGATTCAATAGCACGATTAGCTTGTGCAAACGGATCTTCAAGGTTGCTCCCTAAAGCAACATAACAAATTGACATAATTAGACTTATTTTTTTGTGATATTAAATATAATTGAATGGCAATATCTTAGCACATAAAACAATTGCCAAGAATGATTATATAAATAGATTCATGCTTATGACTTTGTGTTATAAAAATATAACCATATAATCTTTAACTTTTTATCTATTTTTCATTATGTTACCTATGGTAAAGCAAATTATTTTATTAAATGGTTATTTTTATTAGTTATTGTATTTATTGAGAATATAAAATGAATTCAGGTCAACAATTAAGTTTTTTAATAAAAAATACTTCAATAATCAGTGATCCTCAAGTTATTGATTGTGCTATCAAGGGGATAACCGATTATTTTGCCTGTAGTTTACAAGCTTGTCAGGAAGATGATGTTCATAAATTACTAGCATGGATAGCAGATGAGGGTGGAAATACTAGAGCTTTGCTGATTGGTCAAAAAAAGTTAGCTACGGCAAGGCAAGCAGCACTTTTTAATGGCTTTCAAGCGCATTGTTTAGATTATGATGATGTACATTCAGATGTTAGAGGCCACCCCTCAGCCGTTATTTTATCCGCTCTTATTGCTAGTGTTCGATTAGATAGTATTGAACAAAAGATTGATAGTCGACGTTTTTTAACGGCTTATGTTATTGGTATTGAAGTGATGGCTTTGTTGGGTAAAAGTGTTAATCCACAGCATTATGAAAAAGGTTGGCATGCAACTATTACTTTGGGTGGAATTGCTGCCACTGCTGCTATTTGTTATCTCTATGATGAACCTTTTTTATCACAGGCATTAACATTAGCAGCTACACAAGCATCAGGAATGCGTTTGTTAATGGGTACTCCGATCAAATTTTTACATGCAGGATTAGCAGCACAGCATGCTGTACAATCCGTTGAATGGTTAAGAGCTGGTATACATGCCGATCAGGATTTTTTAGATGATAAATTAGGTTTTTTGGCTATTTATGGGCAAGGTAATACACATTTTGATTTAAGTCATTGGGGTAAAACTTGGAAGATTGTGGATCCCGGATTATGGTTTAAAAATTATTCTTATTGTTCAGCTGCTGCTTATATTGCTGATGCGGGTCAATTACTTTACCAAAATCTTAGCTTTGAATTTGATAATATTAATAATATTGTTATTTATTTTGCACCGCCAAATAGTGATGCTGCATTGATATATAAAACCCCTTCATTGGCGCAGCAAGGACGTTTTTCGGCTGAATATGTTTTAGCATTAACTCTTTTAGGATTGCCACTTGGTTTTGAGCAGTTTTCATCACAACCTATTTCAAATGCAATAAAACAATTAATGCAGAAGATGAAACGAAGTTATCAAACGCATCTTACGCCACATCTAGAAGCTTATAATGGGCGTTATGTAATTATTGATATTTTTCTTAAAAATGGTAAAAAGATAAGTCAGCGTATTGATATTCCCAAAGGTTCTCCTAAAAACCCATATAGCCAAACTGAAATGTCGTTAAAATTGCATTCAGCGATTAAAGATCAAACTAAAACAGAGCAATTATTAACAGATATTCATAAACTAGCAAAAGGTTTAGATATTCGTCAATTTCTATTATCTTATTTATTTACTCTTTAAATGTTAAATTATTATCATTAGTTAGTATATTTTTTAACTAAATTTCAAAATCAATTTCGTCAGTTAGCTGGCGTAAAAATCGTTGCGTAATTTCATTTTGAGGATTATCGATGACTGATTTTGCTGGTCCCTCTTCGATAATCATTCCTTCTGCCATAAAGATAATTCGATCTGCAACGTACTTAGCAAACTCCATTTCATGCGTTACTATAATCATAGTAATATGTTCTTTTGCTAGCTGTAGCATGACTTGCAATACTTCGTGTACTCGCTCAGGATCGAGTGCAGAAGTCGGTTCATCAAATAATAATACATTTGGTTTAACAGCTAAAGCTCTTGCAATTGCAACACGTTGTTGTTGACCACCCGATAAAGTGATGGGATATTGTGTTGCGTATGGCAACATACCGACTCGTTCTAATAATGATAATCCTTGTTGTTTTGCTTTGGTTTTATCCATTTTTTGACCAACAATTAATGGATAAGTTATATTTTCTAATGCTGTTTTATTTTTAAATAAATTATAGTGTTGGAAAACCATAGCGGACTGTTTTCGTAAGTTGCTTTCTTCTTTAATACTATAATGCTTACTATTAAGTGATACAGTTCCTATTTTGATAGTGCCTGTATTTGGTTTTTCTAGTAAATTTAAACAACGTAACAGAGTTGATTTTCCTGAGCCTGATGGGCCAATAATGGCAACAACTTCACCTTGTTTTATATTTAAGTTGATGTCCTTTAATACTTCATTATTTGCAAAACGTTTAGATAAATGCGAAACAGAAATCATAACCTTACTCCTTAACGATGATAAGGTACATTGAGCTTTCGCTCTAATTGTTTTTGTATCCAAGAATAGGCAACAACAGTTAGCCAGTAAACAATACCTACAGCTAGATAGGTTTCGAAGTAGAGAAATGAGTTAGCGGTTAACATTTTCCCCGATGCTAATAGTTCTTGTACGCCAACAAAAAAGGCAACAGACGAATCTTTAAGTAATGAAATGAACATATTACCAGCGTTTGGTAGGGCATTGACCATAGCTTGTGGTAGTATAATACCTCGATAAACTTGTATTTTACTTAAACCAACGGTTATTCCTGCCTCTTTCTGACCTTGATCAACGGACTTTAAACTTGCCCGGAAAATTTCAGCTAAATAGGACGAATATTTTAAACTGAAGCAGATAATAGCTGCTGTTGTAGCGCCCATTTGTTTTAGAACAGGAAAAATTTGTGGTAATCCGTAATAAATAATAAACAGTAATACAACAGAAGGTATTCCTCGAAACAGTGATATAAACAGTGCAAAAAACGAATCGATAATGATTATTTTATTGCTACGTAATAGTGCAATTGTTAGTCCAAATATAATGGCAAACATAATCGATATGATGGTAATAAAAAGTGTAACAGGCAGATAAGGTAATATCTGCGGAAATACACTTAAAAAATAGTTTACATTAAAATTCATAGGGTAATATCTTCACCAAAATATTTAATAGCAAGGTTTTTCAATGTGCCATTGGTGCGTAACTTTTCGATGGCTTGATTGAATTTTTTACGTAGTGCTTGGCCTTTTTCATCTTTACTAAATGGAAAAGCAACTTGCTCAATAGTAATTGGCTCACCCACTAATTTAAACGGTAGATTTTTACGCTTAATTTCAGCCAGTAATATTGGCTTAGAATTGACATAACCATCAACTCGTCTATACTCCGTGTCATACATTGCACCATCTCGTGTTTCATAGGTCTTGATTGTTATTTCGTTGTTAGGAAAGGCTTTTTTTAGATTATTTATATGATTTGAGCCTAGCACACCGGCAATGGTTTTACCTTTAAAATCAGATAATTGCTTGATATCGTTGTTATCTTTGTGGGTAACAACTTGGCTACCGTAAAGGCTATAGGTATTGGAAAAATCATATTTGGCTTGACGAGCATCTGTAACCGCAACTGCATTGGCAATAGTATCTAAACGCCCTGAATCAAATTGCCCCATTAAACCACCAAATTCAGCAATGATCCATTCGACTTTATAGCCTAATTCGTTAGCAATTGCTTCAGTAACTTCAACATCAAATCCGACTAAATTGCCATCTTGTTTATAACCGTTTGGATAGCTTTGTCCTGTGGAGCCCACTTTAATTACATTTTGCTCTGTTACTTGATGATTGGATTTATTATCACAACCAATTAAGGCTAGGCTAGTTAATAATAGAGCGGACAGTAACTTGCTTATTTTTTTCATAGTTTATTACTCCTTTTTTCCATTCGGTATAGTTTTTATGATTTAAGATTTTTTCAAAATAAAGGGTGGTATGATCGGGTGTTAAATTAGCTTGCCCTATTTTTTTATAGCCTCTATTAATATAAGTTTGGGCAAGCCATGGATGATTTGCAGCAGTGCCTAACGTGACTGCAGGTAATTTTAGTTGGTTAATTAGAATTTGCTGTTCAACAAAATTCCATAATGCATTACCATAACCTTTGCCTTTATATTGTGGCGCTGTTGCAAACCAACCTAAATGCGGTACCCCATAAGGTCCAGGGTTATTGCCCCACGGAAAGCGAATACTTAAGGTTGATAGTAGATCACCTTCTTTTTCAAATAGATACACGGCATTGGAATCAATATGGTCAGCAATTTGCGATTGCGTGATTGTTGCTGCGGCAAAATGAATGCCTAATTGAGTGGTGGATTGATAAGCATAATGCAATAGAGCCTGATAAGCAGGAATGTCTTTATGAGTGATTAAGCGAAAGCTCATGCTAATACTCCACACTGTTCAGCATATTGAATAACTTGTGCTACTTTTTCCGGTGCAGAGCCAATATAGCTAATTGGATCTAACCAAGCATCAAGTTCGGATTCGGTGAATTCTTTATTTAAACGTGGTTCTTCTAATAATATATCTTTAAATGGTCGATTTTGTTCAAATGCTTTCATGGCGCTTTGGTAAACTAAATTATGTGCAGTTTGTTTACCTAATCGTTTGCCGATTTCAAACATCACTTTTTCAGATAGTAGTAAACCATTTTGTAGTGATAAATTGGTCAACATTTTGTCAGCATTGACTTTAAGTCCTTTAAGTACGGTAAGTGCTGTCTGTAATTGCGCTGAAATATAGAGAGTAATTTCTGGTAGTGCGATCCATTCGGCTCGCCAACTCATGGCATCGCGCTCATGTTCAACTTTCATTGATTCGTGAATTAACGCGACGCTTTTTAAAAGTGGAGCTGTCAAACTGGCTAAACCTTCTAATGCCGCTGGGTTGCGTTTATGCGGCATGGTAGTTGAGCCTATTTTTCCTTCCGAGAACGGTTCTTCAACTTCGTTAATTTCGGTACGCATTAAGTTGTAAAATTCATTGCCCATTTTACCTAATGTGCCACTAATTAGCGCAATGACTGATGCATATTCAGAAAAACGGTCACGAGCTGCTTGCCAACCGATATTAGGGATATTTAGTCCCAGTATTGTTAGAGCACGAGTTTCAACTTGTGGTCCTAACTTGCCCATTGAGGCATAAGTACAAATTGCACCACTAATATTACCGACTAATACTCGTTGTTTGATTTCACTTAAACGTTGTAAGTGCCGAATAAATTCATCTAACCATACGGCAAGTTTAAAACCAAAGGTTGTGGGGAGTGCTTGCATGCCATGGGTTCTTCCAACCATGGGTAAATACTGATACTTTTTAGCTAAACGTTTTAGTTCTAGTGCCACTAGTTTGCTATCGCGTTCAATTACAGTAAAAGATTGTTTTAATTGTAAAACAGTTGCAGTATCGACGATATCTTGTGTGGTTGCGCCGTAATGAATATATTGACCCGCATCACCGACTTGTTTTTGCAGTGCATTAATTGTTGACATTAACGAATGTTTGGCTTTAGCTGCTTCTTCGGCAATTTGTTCAATTGATAATTTAGATGCATCGGCTTTGGATATGATTGAATTGGCTGCTTCAATTGGAATAACGCCTAACTCGCCTTCCGCTTTAGCTAAAGCAACTTCGACATCCACCTGTTTTTGCAAGCGATTTGTCTCTGACCAAATTGCTCTCATTTCGTTAGTACCAAAGTTATTGCCCAAAATTAAAAAATCTAAAATATGTGACGCCATCAAACTATCCTCAATAATTGTTACTATCTTACTCAATAATTATTAGTAATTATTGGAGTATCGTCTAATAATCTGTTTTTCTATTGATATAACCAAATGGAATAAAATACTAATAAGAAGGAGGAGGTGTAAGTAATCATTAGAATAATTTTTGATTAATAAGGATATGTATGCCAAATCTAAACCTGTTTTTTATAGTAAAAAACATATTAATTTAAAGGGGGAAGTAAATAGAAACACCCTTTATTTGAGCGTTTCTATTGTTATGACTGTTTATTATTAAAATTTCTATAGTACTTCAACAATTGATTCGCAAAGTCTGGACATGTTATCTAATGTCATACCAGCCACGTTGATACGTCCTGAGTTTACGATGTAAATGCCATAATCATTACGTAATTTTAGTACTTGTTCTTCGTTCAAACCACTGAACGAAAACATGCCATTTTGTTTGGCAATAAAACTAAAATCTTGATTTGCACCTTTGTCTTGTAAGGTTTTTACAAATAGTTGTCGCATGCGGTGAATGCGTTGACGCATACTTGTTAATTCATCGATCCACTCTTCTTTTAATTCTTCATTGTTTAATATATAAGAGACGATTTTAGCTCCATGGGCAGGAGGGTTTGAGTAATTAGCTCGAATAATTGTTTTGACTTGACTAAAGGCTCGATCGGCAATTTCAGCATTTGCCGCAATTAATGTAAATGCTCCCACTCGTTCGTTATATAAACCAAAATTTTTAGAATATGAACTTGCAATAAGTAGTTCTGGATGATTATTGGCAAATAACCGTAACCCATAAACGTCTTCTTCTATACCTTGTCCAAAGCCTTGATAAGCTAAATCAAACAGTGGTAACCAACCATTTTTTAAGGCAAGATTCGATATAGCTTGCCATTGTTCTGGGGTTGGATCGATACCCGTTGGGTTATGACAGCATCCATGGAATAATACTGCTTCGCCAGCAGTAACTTGGTTTAAGCTACTCATCATGGCATCAAAATCAAGAGTGTACGTTTGTGCACTGTAATAATGGTATTCGCGTACTTCAAGGCCTGCCATTTGGAATACACTACGATGATTTGGCCAAGTTGGATTACTAACCCAAACTCGTTTTATTTTGGTTTTGCGAGCTAAAAAGTCTGCCATAATGCGTAAAGCCCCTGTTCCTCCAGGTGCTTGTGCAGTTCTTGCTCGTTCATTTTCACTACCAAAAAGCAAAGTTTGCGTTGCAATATTGAAGGATTTGAGACCGTCAATAGGAAAGTAACTTTTTGTGGTTTCGTCATTTAGTAACAAATGCCCTGCTTTTCTGACACTTTCTAAAATAGGGGTTTTGGTCGTTTCATCTTTATAAATACCGACACTTAAATTAATTTTATTGGTGCGTTCATCTTTATTATAAAGGTCTGCTAGCCCTAAAATGGGATCGGCTGGTGCCGCTGTCAAATTTTCAAACATAATCCACCTATTTAATTGATTATTATTACTGCATTATATACACATTATTTTGTAAGTTACAATTTCAAATAGGTATACGATAAAATAGATTTTTGTAAACATTTTTAACGTTCTTATAGTTACTGAAAAACTGTAAGTTGATTAAAAAATGAAATCAAATCATTAGTTAATGTCGTTAGTTCTCCTGTTATTAAGTCCTCTTTTACTATTTCGCCCGTTAAATTGTTTAATGAAATTATTTTTGTGCTGTCATCCGTCGTAGCTATAAAAATGGTTGGTGTTCGTTTTAATCTTTTTTGTTGGGATAAATGAGCTATTAAATTTTGTTCTAAAGTTGAAAAGTCATCATCGTTCCATGCTTGAATTAAGGTTAAATCTGTGTCGGTAAATTTAGCCGTCATATTACCAGCATATTGTGTACCATAAAAAATGTGAGCAGAGGGATGTAAAATGATACCAATAACTTGTTCAACAATCGATAGATCTCTTGGCGGCTCTAATAAGAATGGTTGCCAAAATACCGTGAGATGGTCAGTTTTTAAAATACAAGGCGAGGGGATGGCATGTAGTTCTTCGCCTTGTGGTGCGTATTTGAATTGCTCAATCCAACGAGTAGTAAAATTAAGTAAGGCAATTTTATTGACAGAGTTCATAAACAGATATATCTCATATTTAAATTATAATGTTATTTTATCTTCATTATACTGATTAAGTTTTGTTATGCATAATTGCATCGGTGTTTTATTTTTAGTTAATGGGATAATTAGTAAGAAAAAATTTTGTAAAAAAGTTTCAGGTAACTATGTGTTTCAGTAAAAAATCTAAGCAAATTAAATAAGTTATTTATTGTGTGGTTAAAGCAAGTTGAATATAACTAAAAATGAATTCTTAACTGTTTGTAAAATAGCCAGTTTAATTTGCTTGCTATCCTTGACTGAAACGTTAATAATAGTGGCGGATAATTTTATCCTTGTAATGCAGCAATGGCGTTAGACATTACAGTTTTTCAAAATAAAATAGCGTAAGTAGAATCATTATAATTAGATAATATGTTTATTTTAAACAATTGCATAAAGATTTAGTTTATTTGCTAAAGCCATTAAGAAACATAGGCTTGCAAATTAGCCATATTAATAGTGTCAATAAATTATACAATTAGGTTTTTTTTAATATTTAGTGCTTTTTAATTTAGCATGTTACTTAATGTATGATATTGATGTTGTGTAAGCGGTATCAGGTTCACATAAAATAATAACAAAAATAACATAAATAAAATAATGAATGCTGTATACCAATATTTAGTTAAGTACCATTATTCATCATTGTTAAAATAATCACTTATCAATAATAAGATTCTACCTACTGTTAATTAAGATTAATCAAGAGTGTAGAATAATGAAAAGAATGCTAATCAATGCAACCCAGCAAGAAGAGCTGCGAGTTGCGCTTGTTGATGGTCAACGATTGTATGATTTAGATATCGAAAGCCTTGGACATGAACAAAAAAAAGCGAATATTTATAAAGGTAAAATCACTAAAATCAATCCAAGTTTAGAAGCCGCTTTTGTTTCGTATGGTGGTGAGCGTGATGGTTTTTTACCTTTAAAAGAGATTGCTGAAAGCTATTTCCCATCTAATATTTCTGGTCGTCGTAGTATTAAACATCTGCAGGAAGGTCAAGAAGTCCTTATCCAAATTGAAAAAGAGATTCGTGGCAAAAAAGGTGCGGCTTTAACCACCTATATTAGTTTAGCTGGTAGCTATTTGGTGTTGATGCCTAATGATCCTCGTGCTGGCGGTGTTTCGCGCCGTATAGAAGGTGAAGAAAGAGCAGATCTTAAGCGTATTATTGATGCAATTGAAAAGCCAAGAGGCATGGGCGTTATAGCTCGAACGGCGGGTGTTGGTAAAAGCCAAGAGGAGTTGCAACAAGATTTAGATGCATTAGTTAACTATTGGACAGCAATTCAAAACGAAGCAAAAAAACATCCTGCACCAAGCTTGATTCATAAAGAAAGTGATATCATTACTCGTGCGTTTCGTGATTATTTGCGTGATGATGTTGGTGATATTTTAATTGATAATCCTAAAGTACTTGAGATTGCTAAAAAACGTTTAGCTGATTTGGGACGTGTTGAGTATATTAGTCGCTTAAAGCTTTATGAGGGTGATGTGCCATTATTTAATCATTTCCAAATAGAGGGGCAGATTGAATCGGCATTCCAGCGAGAAGTTCGCTTACCTTCTGGTGGTTCAATCGTTATTGATGCCACCGAAGCGCTTACAGCAATTGATATTAACTCGGCTAAATCCATTCGTGGTAGTGATATTGAAGAAACAGCATTTAATACTAACCTTGAAGCAGCCGAAGAAATAGCTCGTCAACTACGCTTACGTGATTTAGGTGGTTTGATTGTTATCGATTTTATTGATATGACACCAGTCCGTAATCAGCGTGAGGTAGAAAATCGCTTAAAAGAAGCGATGAAAACCGATCGTGCACGAATTCAAACTACGCGAATTTCACGCTTTGGTTTACTTGAAATGTCGCGCCAACGTTTAAGTCCTTCATTACGCGAAGCAACGCATCATATTTGTCCTCGTTGTCAAGGTACAGGTACAGTTCGGGACAATAACTCATTGTCTTTATCTATTCTTCGATTGATTCAAGAAGAAGCAATGAAAGATAATACAGTACAAATCGATGTTATTGTTCCTGTGCCAATAGCAAGCTACTTACTCAACGAAAAACGTCGTGCTATCACCAATATTGAAAGTATGCATCCTGATGTCAAAATTGTGATTGCTGGCGATGAAGAGATGGAAACCCCATTGTATAAGGTGATTCGTAAGCGTAGAGGCGAAGAAACAGATGTACTGAGTTATAATCTTCCAAAATTGATTCGTGAACTTGAGGAAGAGGAAGAAGAGCAACAAGCTGTTGAAGTTATTGTTGAACAAGCTGTATTATCAGGCCCTAAAGTTGAAGCATGTGTAGCACCAAAAGAAAAGGTAGAGTCAAAAACTAAAAAATCAGGCGGTCTGTTTAGTGGGTTATTTGGTAAATTACGTAAACTGTTTGTTACTGAAAAAGTAGAACCTCAGCTAGAAGTTAAAACAAGACCAACTAAAAGACGGGATAATCAACGTTCAAACAATCGACGTCAACGTAATCACCGAAACAACAATGCTGTTAATAATGGTAATTTTATTGCAGCAGGTAATATTGACGAGGTTAAAGAATCAAGTCGAAATAATAATCGCAGAGCTAAACAAAATAGTAATTCAAATACTAATTTAGCAAACTCTGAGAATAATTTTAAGGCAGATAAAGTTGTCGAGGAAGTAGTACAACCCAAACTGCGTGAGGCTAAGCCAAGACGTCAACAACGAGCATTAACTAGAAGTGTTCGTGTGAAAAATAGTAATGCTACTGCCACGGTGCAGACAGAACAAGAACGGGTAATTATTCCTTCTTTACTATTGCCTGTTATTGTCTCAGAATCGGCTGAGGGCAATATTGTATCGGAAATTCAACCGAAACGTCAGCGCCGTACTTCAAGACATTTACGAATGAATGGCCAACGTAATAAACGCCGTGTTCGTAATGTAGAATTAAAACAGTCTCCAATACCATTACCGTTTGCAGCAGCATCATTGGAATTAGCTTTAGGTCGTGTTGTTGTTGATTACAGTCAAATAGCTAATTATGAACCACATAATGTGGTACCTGTCATTCCATCGCTTTTACTCCCTGTTATTGTTAAAAATGAGGAAGATGTAAATAGTACTGCTAGTGTTAATGAGGTATCAAAAGCTCTTTTATTTGTAAGTGCTCAAGAGGATTTTACCGTTAATGAGAAAAATGATAGTGATCTTGTAATTAATGATTCACACTCAATAGGTTATTCTTCATCAGCAATGACTAAAGCACCTGCACCAGAATATGTGACTTATGATGTTGAAATAAAATCGCGTGAAGAATCAGATTATCATTTTGAAGGTAAAGGTAATGCTGGCGGTTTAAGTGCTCAGGATCATGCTTATGCTGCAGCAAGTAAACCAGTAATACTGGATAATCAATAAATAGATTAATACACGGTGGCGTGGTTATGTCGCCGTGTTTTAATTAATTATAATAGCGATAAAGATAAATAATGATTATCTATATTTTTAAGAAAATAGTAACGTTTTTGTTTATTATCTGCGTATTAGCTCAGATTAGTTTTTGTTTAGTTTATTTTAACCCTCACTCAACATTTAACATTAATAATTTAAGTTTTTTGGATGCATACAGTGCTTTTTTTAAACAGTTGCTGCAAGGTCAATTCAGATTGTTAACTGGAGAAACGGTGCCGTTTCTTCATACATTATTGGCTACATTTGAACTGTGTATTCTCGCTTTATTCGTTGCTTTACTGATTGGATTACCATTGGGAATTTTTCTTGGGCTTAGTAATATTAATTGGTTAAATAATATTATCCGTTTAGGATCTTTATTATTGTATTCTTGTCCTATAGTTATGGTTGTTATTATTGTTATGTATTGGTTATCGCCAACTTGGTCGATAACGATGAATTTTAATGTATCGCCATCAGTAGCTGGAACTTCTTTATTGGATCTTTTAATTTCATCAAAAACAGATAAATGGCATATGATATTTGATCAACTTCACTATTTGTTTTTGCCGATCATTATTTTAGCTATTCAACCAAGCATTATGACTATTCAACTTGTTAGCCAGAATGTAAGAAATACATCACGACAGAATTTTATTAAAATGGCGATTATTCGTGAGCGATCACCATTTAAAATTTTACGCCGTCATTTATTACCTAATTCCATTCCTGCGACTATTCCACAGCTAACTTATAATACGACAACACTATTGTTTTCAACTATGGTAATTGAAATTTTATTTAATCGAGTAGGATTAGGACAATGGGTGATGCTTGCTTATCATCATCATAATTATTTTGTTATTTCTATTGCCATTTTAGCCTGTGGCACTGTCATCAGTTTGTTAACGTTATTGGGCGAAATTTCGGCGGTAGTTATTTATCCTTTACGTCATAAGGAACATTATGTCTAGGCAAGAAAGATTGCTTAAAAATGTTAATTTAAGCTTTAATCGGTTGCATAACAATCTTTACTTAATTATTGGCTTTTATGGCATATTAGCGATCTCATTTGTGGCATTATCAACCAAATGGTTTTTTCATGCTCATTTAACCCCTATTTACCCAACTTCATTACCACCTGCTTGGTGGTCTAATGGTGATATTAATCATATATTAGGTACAAATGCTAAAGGACAAGATATTTTTGATTATTTGTTAATTGGTTATCGTTCAACTATGTCAATGACATTAAAGGCGGTTTTTTATGTGGCTGTCATTGGTGGGTTAATTAATTACTTAATGTTTTTTATATCATTTATACGCCCTTTTATATTATTTGTTTTTAAATTTTGTATGGTAGTACCACCGTTACTTGGTGTGATTGTGATTAGCTTATTATTAGAAGATGACATTACTAATGTTTTATTGGTAATAGGGTTATCTTATACGCCACGCTTTATTTATAATATTCATCAGCGTGCCATCAATGAATGGAATAAAACGTATATTACGGCCTATAGACTTGATGGATTATCTTCCTTTACAATTTTTAATCATTATATTTTACCTAATATTTTACCTATTTATTTGACTGAAATTGTTTCGCTATTTGGTTCGATTATTTTAACTATTACTACCATAACTTTTTTAGGTTTTGCCAATGATGTTTCTCGACCAGATTTAGGTATGATGATGTTTCAGATGAAAGATATCATTGCAACTAATTATTTAGCCTTTTTATCTCCGGGAATTGCGGTTTCTGCTACAATTATTTTGGTTTATTTATTCAATTTTGGATTATATGGCCGTCGAGCAGGAACTTAATTATGGCATTATTAGATATTCGGAATTTAACCATTGAGTTTATTACGCCAGATGGTCTTTTGCGCGCAATTGATCGTGTAAATTTAAAGTTGTCAGAAGGTGAAATTCGAGGTTTAGTTGGTGAGTCAGGATCTGGAAAAAGCCTTATCGCTAAAGCTATTTTAGGCGTAACTAATCATAATTGGAAGATTTCAGCTGATCGATTTTATTTTAATGGCATTGATTTACTTAAACTTACTCCTAGACAGCGCCGAAAAGTCATTAGTGCCAATATATCGATGATATTCCAAGAACCACAATCTTGCTTAGATCCTTCCATGAAAGTAGGACAACAATTAATTAGTGCAATTCCAAGAAGGACATTTAAGGGGCATTGGTGGCAAAGGTTATTTTGGCGTAAACATCGAGCGATTGAGTTATTGCATCGGGTAGGAATTAAGAATCATAAGGAGATATTAAAATCTTATCCGTTTGAATTGACTGAAGGTGAATGTCAAAAAGTCATGATTGCAATTGCGTTAGCTAATCAGCCTAAGCTACTTATTGCTGATGAGCCGACAAATGCGATGGAAGCAACTACTGAAGCACAAATTTTTAGGTTGCTAGCTAGTATGAATCAAAATGTGGGTACCACTATCTTATTTATTAGTCATGATCTGCAAATGGTTACCAGATGGACTGATCGTATCAATGTTTTATATTGTGGACAGACAGTTGAAGTTGCTGATAGTAAAGATTTAATTAAATTGCCTTATCATCCTTATACTCAGGCGCTAATTTATGCAATTCCTGATTTTGGTAAAGCGATGCCGCATAAAAGTCCTTTAAATACTTTGCCTGGAGTGATCCCATCATTAGAACACCTACCAATAGGTTGTCGATTAGGGCCTCGTTGTCCATATGCTCAGAAAAAATGTATTTTGGTGCCAGAATTGATACCGATAAAAGATCATTTCGTAGCCTGTCATTTTCCGTTAAATACTGATGAGTAGCCATAAATAATAGGAATATACGATGAATCCAATATTAAGAGTGCGTAACTTATCTAAGCAATTTAAAATTCCTAAAGGATTTCTGGGACATTTATACATTAATGCGGTGAAGCCATTATCGTTTTCTCTTAATGAAGGTAAAACACTTGCAATTATCGGGCAAAATGGTTCTGGCAAATCGACACTTGCAAAAATGTTAGTTGGTATGATAAAGCCCGATAGTGGAGATATCTGGATTGATGGTAATAAAGTTCAATACGGCGATTATAGCTATCGTTGTCAACTAATTCGTATGATATTTCAGCATGTAGAAAGTTCATTTGATCCAAGATTACGTATTGGGCAATTGCTTGAAATACCATTAAAGTGTAATGCTAATTATGATGCTCATGAACGTGAAAAGTTAATTAGAGATGTATTGAAGCAAGTTGGATTGTTACCTGAACATGCCTCTTATTATCCTTCAGTGATGGCTGCGGGGCAAAAACAGCGTGTGGCATTAGCTCGAGCATTGATTTTAAAACCCAAAGTAATAATTTTAGATGAAGCATTAGCTGCACTTGATATTTCGATGCGTTCGCAAATTGTTAATTTAATGCTGACGTTACAAGCTGAACAAAATATCTCTTATGTATATGTTACCCAAGATATTGGAATGATGAAACATATCAGCGATGAAATTTTAGTTATGCATAATGGCGAATTGGTTGAATATGGTAATACCGCTGAAGTATTAGCTTCACCGCTGAGTGATATTACCCAAAAATTAATCAATAGCTATTTTGGTGAAGCGCTTACCGCAGATACTTGGCGTACCGATACTCGTACTTTTTAATCAACAATTCTATTCGAGTTATTTTGATTTTTGCATGAAGCAATACACATTTCTTTAGAATGTTCGTCAATTTGTAATTTGATTATTTTGATTATTTTGTTAGATAAAAAATCTCGACAAATAAATTAAAAGATACTATATTTAGCTATACGGATTTCTAGACGTCTATTTGATGTTTAAAAATGACTTACCGATTTAGGAGTTTTTGTTATGCCTATTTGTATTCCTGACTCATTACCTGCGGTTGATGTATTACGTAATGAGAATGTATTTGTTATGACTTCATCTCGTGCTAATACCCAAGAAATTCGACCTCTTAAGCTTCTTTTTTTAAATTTAATGCCTAAAAAAATTGAAACAGAAAACCAATTTTTACGCTTACTTTCTAATTCGTCTTTACAAGTTGATATTCAGTTATTACGTATTGATCAGCGAGAGTCTAAAAATACGCCTATTGAACATTTAAATAGTTTTTATTGTGATTTTGATGATATTTGTGAGCAAAATTTTGATGGGTTAATTATAACAGGTGCCCCACTAGGGAAAGTGGCTTTTTCCGATGTTGTGTATTGGTCTAAGTTAGCTGAAATTATTACTTGGGCAAAGGATCATGTTACTTCAACTATGTTTGTTTGTTGGGGTGTTCAAGCTGCTTTGAATGTCTTATATGATTTACCAAAATTTACTCGCACGCAAAAGTTATCGGGTGTTTTTCAGCATCATATTGTGCAATCTAATGCGATTTTAACACGCGGTTTTGATGATACCTTTTGGGCTCCTCATTCTCGTTATGCTGATTTTCCAATTGATAAAATAAAAACATATACCGATTTAACTATTTTAGCTGAGTCTGATATTACTGGTCCTTATTTAATGGCTACAGCTGATAAGCGGATGGTGTTTGTAACAGGTCATCCTGAATATGATTCTTCAACGTTGGCAAATGAATATTATCGAGACTTAAATGCAGGCATTCATCCTGATATGCCATATAACTATTTTCCTGATAATAATCCTCATTTAACACCAAAAGCCACATGGCGTAGCCACGCTTACCTATTATTCAGTAACTGGCTCAACTATTATGTTTACCAGTTAACTCCATTTGATTTAACTACTCGAAATTTAACGATTGATGACTAATAAAGGTTAGCCGCATCTTATAATCAAATTTTGTTAGGTTGTTGCTAGATTTATTTAACAATAACCTATTTAAATTGGATCTTACAATTCCAAATATTAAATAATAATTGGTTAAACTTGCGAAATATGATCTGAATGTAATTTTAGTTATATAACTAGACTTGCAACCAGAATGTTACAGGACCATCATTAATCAATGATACTTGCATATCGGCTGCAAATTGGCCAGTTTGAGTTGTTATTTTTTGTTGGCATTGTTCTACAAAAAACTGGTAAAGCCTATTTGCTTCATCGGGTTTAGCGCCTTTTGTAAAGCTTGGTCGCATTCCTTTTTTAGTGTCTGCAGCTAGGGTAAATTGAGAAACAACTAATACTTCGCCATTAGCTTGGTTAACATTTAAATTCATTTTTCCTTCATTATCGCTGAAAATACGATAACCTAAAACTTTGTCACATAAACGAATTGCTTTTTGTTCGTCATCGTCTTGCTCAATTCCGAGTAAAATCAGTAATCCCTGATTAATTTGTCCAATGATATTATTGTCTACTGTCACACTAGCTTTTTTTACTCGTTGGATTAAGGCGATCATAATTTAATTACTCTGGTAAAGAAGGGTTGTTAACAATATGTTTTTTTTGTCGGTTATAGTCAGTTAAGGTTGCTGCAAATTCGGCCCCAAACAAGACAATGCACCAAGAAAAATAGATCCAAACTAACATAATGGGGATTGATGATACTACTCCGTAAATGAGTTGATATGTTGGAAACGAAGTAACATATAGTGCAAATGCGCGTTTACCTATTTCAAATAATGCTGCAGCGACAAACGCTCCAATCATCGATTCTTTTAAAGGTACAGACTCGGTCGGGATAATGCTATAAAGTAGCCAAAATCCAACTACAGAAATAATAAACGGTAAGCAATTAAGTAGTATATTACCCGTTGTTGCTGTAGATAGCCATTTCAATGAAAAAACATAAGAGCTAACCGCTATACTAGAGCCGATTAAAATTGGGCCTAAGGTTAGTATTGTCCAATACATGGTTAGATTGTATATAAAGGAACGTTTGCGTTTAGTTTGCCAAATATGATTAAGTGCTGTATTAATTGAGTTGATAAGCAACAGTGATGTGACAATCAGACCAATTATACCAACAAAGGTCATTTTTTTTGTATTGGAGATGAATTGTTCTAAATAATTTTGAATGGTGTCACTCGCCGTTGGAACAAGATTGTTATAGATTAATTGTTTCAATAAATGGCTAATTTCATCAAACATAGGAAAAGCTGAGAGTAAAGAAAAAATAACGGTAATAAGTGGAACTAGTGCTAGGATGGTGGTATAAGCGAGTCCCGCAGAAGAAGTTGTTAGTCGGTCATGGTTGATACGATTCCATAACATTTTCATAAAAATCTGTATTTGCGTCATTGATCTCATCGGCTTTTTATATTCTCGTTAGAAATAACACAATTATTAATCCCATTACTATTTAATAAGTTTAATGTGATATCGGCTTCTTTTTTACTGGTATAAGGTCCTACTGTGACTCGATATAATTGGCCTGAAGAAATATTGCCACTAACCCCCGTCATTGCGAGCTTAGCTTTTAGTTTATCAGCATTAGATTTATCTTTAAATGCACCACATTGTAATAGCCATTTGTTTGTAATAGCTTGTGTTGGCTGTGATTGTGATGTTACATTTGATGTTTGGTTTTTCGTTGTTGCTTCTTTTTGAGAAGGCGTTACAGTGCGTGCATTATTGACAAAGCTATTTAAGATTTGCTCTCTTTCACTAGCAATTGAACTTGATGTTGAGCCATAATTAGCATTAGGGGCTTCTAATTCTTTAAGGTATGTCCAACGCTCTTGAGGTTGTTCAGGTAAAGTTATTGAAGGAGGTTGAGTTTTTGCTTTTGGTGGTTCAACGGATTTTTTAGGTGTATTATTTGCAACAAAATAGAGAATAGCAGAAAATAAAATAATAATTATAATAGCCAAAAATATCATAAAATTAGGCTTATTTCGTGACTTATTTTTTTTTGATTGGCTCTTTTTTCTGACATAATCACGCTGAACCACAATAAACTCTCTTTTTAATAATATTGTATAAAATAAAACTAGTATATAAATAAAAAAAGTGGCTTACACCACTTTTTTCGTATTTCTTTAACTATGTTAGTCAAAAGATTAATGTATTAAGCCAACGCTTTAATTTGTTTGATTAGATTTGCTTTATGACGTGCAGCTTTATTTTTGTGAATTAAGCCACGAACCGCTTGACGGTCAACAACTGCTTGCATGTCTTTGAATGCCACTTCAGCTGTTTGTTTATCACCAGCTGCGACAGCTGCGTAAACTTTCTTAATATAAGTACGCATCATTGAACGGTTACTAGCATTATGTTTACGGCGTTTTTCGGATTGAACCGCACGCTTCTTAGCTGATTTGATATTAGCCAAAGTCAACTCCCAAGTTTAGATAAAAATTACATATTAATAAGGTGGCAAAATATGCCTTAATTTCTTCCTATTGTCAATGGCGTTACATAAAAAAATATGTTGGTAGTTTTTGTATTTATTATTAATGTTTATTATTTGCACAGCAATCCCTATAACCTAAAAAGAATTTTTATGTTAGAATAGCGTAAGTTTTATTTTATTTATATTTTACAAGGGGAAGTATCATGTCTATTATTAGAATGCAAGATCTTGATCTAAAAGGAAAACGCTTATTTATTCGCTCAGATCTTAATGTGCCGGTCAAAAATGGTAAGGTAACTTCCGATGCGCGTATTAAAGCATCACTACCTACTATTGAAGAAGCCATCAAAAAAGGTGCTAAAGTAATGGTTACCTCTCATATTGGCCGTCCAACAGAAGGTGAATATAATCCAGAGTTCTCTTTACAACCTGTTGTTGATTATTTAAAAGAACACGTGTCATTCCCTGTTCGTTTAGTAAAAGATTACCTCAATGGTGTAGATGTAAAAGAAGGCGAGTTAGTTGTACTTGAAAACGTTCGTTTCAATGTAGGCGAAGGTAAAGATGATGAAACTTTGTCTAAAAAATACGCTGCTCTTTGTGATATTTATGTAATGGATGCATTTGGTACAGCTCACCGAGCTCAAGCTTCGACTCATGGTGCTGGTAAATTTGCTCCAGTGGCTTGTGCTGGTCCATTGTTAGCAGCTGAACTTGATGCGTTAGGTAAAGCATTAGATAATCCAGAAAGACCAATGGTTGCTATCGTTGCTGGTTCTAAAGTATCAACAAAATTAACCGTACTTGATTCTTTATCAAAAATTGCTGACCAAATTATTGTCGGTGGCGGTATTGCTAATACTTTTATTGCCGCTGAAGGTTATAATGTAGGTAAGTCTCTTTATGAAGCAGACTTAATTTCAGAAGCTAAAAAATTAATGGCTAACTGTGAAATCCCAGTTCCAACTGATGTTCGTGTTGCAACAGAATTTAGTGAAACAGCAACAGCGACTGAAAAATCAGTTAAAGATGTTAAAGAAAATGAACAAATTCTTGATTTAGGTGATAAATCAGCAGAAGTATTAGCAAGTATTATTAAAAATGCTAAAACCATTTTATGGAATGGTCCAGTGGGTGTTTTTGAATTTCCTAATTTCCGCCGTGGTACTGAAATTGTAGCAAAAGCAATTGCCGATAGCGAGGGTTTTTCAATTGCTGGTGGTGGAGATACATTAGCTGCAATCGATCTATTTGGTATTGAAGATAAAATCTCTTATATTTCAACTGGTGGTGGGGCTTTTCTTGAGTTTGTTGAAGGTAAAAAACTCCCCGCTGTTGCGATGCTAGAAGCTAGAGCAAAGGCCTAGTATTTGAGTTCAGTAAAAGGATGAGATAATTACTAATCCTTTAATTTTTATAAATAAATTTATAGGTAATAAAATGGTTACTAAGATTTCTGATGTTGTTAAACCTGGTGTTGTCACTGGTGATGATGTTCAAAAAGTATTTCAAATCGCTCGCGAAAATAACTTTGCATTACCTGCGGTTAACTGTGTTGACACAAATACTATCAATGCCGTTATTGAAACAGCCGCAAAAGTAGGTTCTCCTGTTATTGTTCAGTTTTCTAACGGTGGAGCTCAATTTATTGCTGGTAAAGGCCTAAAATTAGAAGGTCAAGAATGTGCTGTGTTGGGTGCTATTTCTGGCGCAAAACATGTTCATCTTATGGCTGAAAAATATGGAGTCCCTGTTATTGTTCATACTGATCACTGCGCTAAAAAATTACTTCCATGGGTTGATGGCTTACTGGATGCAGGTGAAACTCATTTTGCTAAAACAGGTAAACCATTATTTTCATCTCATATGATTGATCTTTCAGAAGAGTCATTAAAAGATAATATTGATATTTGTTGTCAATATCTTGCTCGTATGTCAGCAATGAAAATGACTTTAGAGTTAGAGCTAGGATGTACTGGTGGTGAAGAAGATGGTGTTGATAATAGTCATATGGATAGCTCAGCACTTTATACTCAACCAGAAGATGTAGCTTATGCTTATGAGCGTTTAAGTGCTATCAGTCCTCGTTTTACTATTGCAGCTTCATTTGGTAATGTGCATGGAGTTTATAAACCAGGTAATGTTAAATTAACGCCAAAAATTTTAGATAACTCACAAAAATATGTATCTGAAAAATATAATCTACCAGCTAAATCATTAAACTTTGTATTCCATGGTGGATCAGGCTCTACACCAGAAGAAATAGCTGAAGCAGTTAGTTATGGTGTAATTAAAATGAATATTGACACAGATACGCAATGGGCTAACTGGTCTGGTATCTTAGATTACTACAAAGCAAATGAAGCTTACTTACAGGGGCAATTAGGTAACCCTGAAGGCGTTGATGCTCCAAATAAAAAATACTACGATCCTCGCGTATGGTTACGTAAGGGACAAGATTCTTTAGTTGCTCGTTTAGAACTTGCATTTAAAGAGCTTAACGCTGTAGATGTTCTTTAATTTTTATGTTATTTAGGATTAAAGCAAGGTATTTGCCTTGCTTTTGATTTATCTATTCTTAAATTAAATCTTGCATTTTCATTTAAGTTATAGGATAATTCTACCCTCATTTAACTTAGGGGAGCTGTCTATTTATTAATAATTATTAATAGAGGCGTTTGCACCCGAGCAAAGGAAACTAAAAATGGCAAAAAAAGTACAAGCTTACATCAAGTTGCAAGTTGCAGCTGGTGCAGCAAATCCTAGCCCACCAGTTGGTCCAGCACTTGGTCAACATGGTGTGAATATCATGGAATTCTGTAAAGCATTTAATGCAAAAACAGAAAGCATGGAAAAAGGATTACCAATTCCTGTAGTAATTACAGTCTATTCTGACCGTTCATTTACATTCGTAACTAAAACACCTCCAGCTGCTGTTTTGTTAAAGAAAGCGGCTAAAATCAGATCTGGTTCAGGTGAACCTAATAAGAAAAAAGTAGGTAAAGTAACGAGTGCACAAATTCGCGAAATCGCTGAATTGAAAGCTGCAGATATGAATGGTGCTACCATTGAAACGATGATGCGTTCTATTGAGGGAACAGCTCGTTCAATGGGCTTGGAAGTGGAGGGTTAATTCATGGCTAAATTATCTAAGAAGGCTAAACTTATCCGCGAAAAAGTAAACGCAACTAAACAATATGAAATCAATGAAGCAATTACTTTATTAAAAGAATTAGCTACAGCTAAATTTACAGAAAGTGTTGATGTTGCTGTGAATTTAGGTATTGATTCACGTAAATCAGATCAAAATGTTCGTGGTGCAATCGTTCTTCCTCATGGTACTGGACGTAGCGTGCGTGTTGCTGTCTTTACTCAAGGTGCAAATGCAGAAGCGGCAAAAGAAGCTGGTGCTGAATTCGTGGGTATGGACGATCTTGCAGATCAAATCAAAAAGGGCGAAATGGATTTTGATGTCGTAATTGCATCACCTGACGCTATGCGCGTTGTTGGTCAATTAGGTCAAATTTTAGGACCACGTGGTTTAATGCCAAATCCTAAAGTTGGAACTGTAACTCCTAACGTTGCAGAAGCTGTAAAAAACGCTAAAGCTGGTCAGATCCGTTACCGTAATGATAAGAATGGTATTATCCATACTACTATTGGTAAAGCTGATTTTGATGCAGATAAGCTTAAAGAAAATTTAGAAGCATTACTTGTTGCGTTGAAACGTGCAAAACCAGCCTCTTCTAAAGGTGTATTTATTAAGAAAGTTAGCCTTTCTACTACAATGGGTGCTGGTGTTGCTATTGATCAAGCAACATTAAATGCAACTGTTTAATTATTATTTATAATTTATAATTAAATAGAGAAATCGGTTGGTGTCTGGCCTTAACCAGACCCCGTCCAAGACCGTAGGTGTGGTTGTTGTGTGACTACTTAATTTTCCTACGTAGACGGTGACAGAACCTGATAAGATATAATAGAAGGATTCTGCTCATCGTGGTTGTGCTAGCTATATTTGTAGCTAGCTTGAATAAGTCTAGGCTTTTGCCTAGTATAATCCAGGAGCAATACCAATGGCACTAAATCTTCAAAATAAACAAGAAATTGTTGCTGAAGTCAATGAAATCGCCAAAGGTGCGCTATCTGCAGTTGTTGCTGATTCTCGAGGCATAACTGTAGAAAAAATGACTGCATTACGTAAATCTGCTCGTGAAGCTGGTGTTTATATGCGTGTTGTTCGTAATACGCTATTACGCCGTGTTGTTGAGGGCACTCAATATGAGTGTTTAAAAGATACGTTTGTTGGTCCAACTCTAATTGCATTTTCAAATGAGCACCCAGGTGCTGCAGCGCGCCTTTTTAAGGCGTTTGCGAAAGAAAATGAAAAATTTGAGATTAAAGCCGCAGCCTTTGAAGGTGAGTTGATTACTGCAGCGAATATTGATCGCTTAGCAACATTACCTACATATGAAGAAGCATTAGCTCGCTTGATGTCAACCATGAAAGAAGCCGCAGCTGGCAAATTGGTTCGTACTCTTGCAGCGGTTCGCGATCAAAAAGAAGCTGCTTAATTGGCGGTTTGATTGTGAATTTTATTAATTAAAAAATGTAAATTTGGGAAACTATATTATGTCTATCACTAAAGAACAAATTTTAGATGCAGTTGCTGAAATGTCTGTTATGGATGTTGTTGAACTTGTATCAATGATGGAAGAAAAATTTGGCGTTTCTGCAGCAGCAGCTGTAGCCGTAGCCGCAGCAGGTCCAGCTGAAGCAGCAGAAGAGAAAACTGAATTTGATGTAATCTTAAAAGATGTTGGTGCTAATAAAGTAGCTGTTATCAAAGCAGTTCGTGGTGCAACTGGTTTAGGCTTAAAAGAAGCTAAAGATCTTGTTGAATCAGCTCCAGCAACAGTTAAAGAAGGCGTTAGCAAAGCCGATGCTGATGAACTTAAGAAAGCACTTGAAGAATCTGGTGCAGTTGTCGAACTTAAATAAGTTTATCGATATTCCGATAAATGGCTGGGGGTTTTATACCTCCAGCCTTTTTGCGCTATAATAAGTTAAAGAATTTTATTTGAAGATTATCAATAAAAAATAATAAAGAAATAGTATATTTATTAAGCCTAATCAATTGATATTTATAGATATTTTCGATGAGGTGTCAGGTGTATCAGTTGGCGATAACACCCTGATGAATATTTAATCATGCTAAAATAGCAGATAAGCAAGTTGAGGAACTAATGGTTTACTCTTATACCGAGAAAAAACGAATTCGTAAGAATTTTGGTAAGCGTCCACAAGTCTTGGATATACCGTATCTTCTTTCTATTCAACTTGATTCGTTCCAGAAATTTATTGAGCAAGATCCAGAAGGACAATATGGCTTAGAAGCTGCATTCCGTTCAATATTTCCGATAAAAAGTTATAGTGGTAACGCTGAGTTACAGTACGTGAGCTTTATGATGGGCGAACCTGTGTTTGATGTTAAAGAATGTCAAATTAGAGGGATCACTTACTCAGCACCGTTGCGCGTAAAATTACGTTTAGTTATTTATGATAAAGATGCGCCAGAGGGAACAGTTAAAGATATTAAAGAGCAAGACGTCTATATGGGCGAAATTCCTTTAATGACAGACAATGGTACATTTGTGATAAACGGTACAGAGCGTGTAATCGTATCGCAATTACATCGTAGTCCAGGTGTGTTCTTTGATAGTGATAAAGGTAAAACGCACTCTTCTGGTAAAGTTTTATATAATGCTCGGATTATTCCTTATCGTGGTTCTTGGCTTGATTTTGAATTTGATCCAAAAGATAATCTTTTTGCTCGTATTGACCGTCGTCGTAAACTTCCAGCAACAATTATTTTACGTGCATTAGGTTATGAAACAGAAGAAATTTTAGATATTTTCTTTGAAAAAACTATTTTTGAAGTTAGCAAATCTAAGTTAAAAATGGATCTTATTCCAGAGCGTTTACGTGGTGATACAGCGCTATTTGATATTGAGTCAAAAGGTAAAGTTTACGCTGAAAAAGGTCGACGTATTACAGCTCGTCACATTCGTGAGTTAGAAAAAGATAAAGTTAGTAAAATTGATGTACCAGTTGAATATATTGTTAATAAAGTTCTTGCTAAAAATTATGTTGATGAAGAAACAGGTGAGGTAATTGCTTTTGCCAATACACCGATTTCATTAGAACTATTACTTCAATTAACGAATGCTGGATATAAAAAGATAGAAACATTATTCACTAATGATTTAGATCATGGTGCATTTATTTCTGAAACCTTAAATGTTGATTCAACTCGTGACCGTCTTGGAGCATTAGTTGAAATTTATCGCATGATGCGTCCGGGTGAGCCACCTACAAAAGAAGCAGCTGAAGCGTTATTTGATAATTTATTCTTCTCTGACGAACGCTATGATTTATCTGCTGTTGGTCGAATGAAGTTTAACCGTTCATTAGGGCGTGATGACATTGAAGGCGAAAGCGTTTTAACGAAAGATGATATCGTTGACGTAATGAAGAAATTAATCGCTATTCGTAATGGTCACGGTGAAGTTGATGATATCGACCATTTAGGTAATAGACGTATTCGTAGTGTTGGCGAAATGGCAGAAAACCAATTTCGTATTGGTTTAGTTCGTGTTGAACGAGCAGTGAAAGAACGCTTATCTCTAGGTGATCTTGATTCACTAATGCCACAAGACATGATTAATGCTAAACCAATTTCAGCAGCGATTCGTGAATTCTTTGGTTCAAGTCAGTTATCTCAGTTTATGGATCAAAATAATCCACTATCCGAAATTACGCACAAACGTCGTATTTCAGCTTTAGGACCAGGTGGTTTAACGCGTGAGCGGGCAGGATTCGAAGTGCGTGACGTACATCCAACGCACTATGGACGTGTATGTCCAATCGAAACGCCTGAAGGTCCAAACATTGGTTTGATTAATTCATTAGCAGTTTATGCTCGTACCAATGAGTATGGATTTTTAGAAACACCATACCGTCGTGTTATTGATGGTATTGTAACTGATGAAATTAACTATCTATCAGCGATCGATGAAAGTGAATTTGTAATTGCTCAGGCAAACTCAAATCTTGATGAAAGTGGTCGTTTTAAAGAAGATTTAGTAACTTGTCGTTTAAGTGGTGAATCGGGTTTATATAGTCCTGAACAAATTCATTATATGGATGTATCAACTCAACAAATCGTATCAGTTGGTGCTTCATTAATTCCGTTCCTTGAACATGATGATGCGAACCGTGCCTTAATGGGTGCGAACATGCAACGTCAAGCTGTACCAACGTTGAAAGCTGAAAAGCCGTTTGTTGGGACAGGTATGGAACGTGCAGTAGCTGTTGACTCGGGTGTAACAGCGGTTGCTCGTCGTGGTGGTATAGTTCAATATGTTGATGCATCACGTATTGTGGTTAATGTTAATTCAGATGAAATATACGCCGGTGAAACAGGTATTGATATTTATAACTTAACTAAATATACCCGGTCTAACCAAAATACTTGTATTAACCAAATTCCATGTGTGGAATTGGGAGAAAAAGTTGAACGTGGCGATGTACTGGCAGATGGACCATCTACTGATTTAGGTGAATTAGCATTAGGTCAAAATATGCGAGTGGCATTTATGCCATGGAATGGTTATAACTTTGAGGATTCTATTTTAGTTTCTGAAAAAGTGGTACAAGACGACCGTTTTACCTCGATTCATATTCAAGAGTTATCTTGTATTTCTCGTGATACAAAATTAGGTGCAGAAGAAATTACGGCGGATATTCCAAACGTAGGTGAAGCAGCACTGTCTAAACTTGATGAGTCAGGTATTGTATATATCGGTGCTGAAGTAAAAGGTGGCGATATTCTGGTTGGTAAAGTGACACCTAAAGGTGAAACTCAATTAACACCAGAAGAAAAATTACTACGAGCTATTTTTGGTGAAAAGGCATCCGATGTTAAAGATACCTCATTGCGTGTGCCAAATGGTGTTTCGGGTACAGTTATTGATGTTCAAGTATTTACTCGCGATGGCGTAGAAAAAGATAAGCGTGCGATTGAAATCGAAGAGATGCAACTCAAGCAGGCGAGAAAAGATTTAACTGAAGAACTTAAAATCTTAGAAGCTGCATTGTTTGCTCGAATTCGTGATGTATTAATTTCAGGTGGAATCAAAGCGGATAAATTAGATGCTTTACCACATCAAAAATGGCTAACAATTGGTATTGCAGACGAAGATAAGCAAGCTCAATTAGAACAGTTGGCCGAACAGTACGACGAAATAAAAACAGAGTTTAACAAAAAACTTGAAGCTAAACGCATGAAGATCACTCAAGGTGATGATCTACAGCCTGGCGTTCTTAAAATCGTTAAAGTGTACTTGGCAGTTAAACGTCAAATTCAGCCAGGTGATAAGATGGCTGGTCGTCATGGTAACAAAGGGGTTATTTCAAAAATTAACCCAATTGAAGATATGCCATATGATGAAAAAGGTCGTCCAGTTGATATCGTATTGAATCCGCTAGGTGTTCCATCCCGTATGAATATTGGACAGATCTTAGAAACTCATTTAGGTATGGCTGCTAAAGGTATTGGTCAGAAGATCGATGCTATGCTAAAAGAGCAGCAGGAATTAGCTAAATTACGTGAGTTTATTCAGAAAGCGTATGATCTTGGTTTAGGTGCTGCGCAAAAAGTTAATGTTGCACAATTCACTGATCAAGAAGTGATGACTTTAGCACAAAATTTACGTAATGGTATGCCATTAGCAACACCTGTATTTGATGGTGCTAAAGAGCAAGAAATTAAGGCATTACTTGAACTGGGTGACTTACCAACTTCTGGTCAAATTACTTTGTATGATGGTCGTACAGGTGAAAAATTTGAACGTCCAGTTACTGTAGGTTATATGTATATGCTCAAATTGAATCACTTAGTTGATGACAAAATGCATGCCCGTTCTACAGGTTCATACAGTCTGGTTACTCAACAACCATTGGGTGGTAAAGCTCAATTTGGTGGTCAACGTTTTGGTGAGATGGAAGTGTGGGCACTTGAAGCATATGGTGCAGCTTATACCTTACAAGAAATGTTAACTGTTAAATCAGATGACGTAAACGGTCGAACTAAGATGTATAAAAATATTGTAGATGGTGATCATCGTATGGAACCTGCGATCCCAGAATCATTTAATGTACTATTAAAAGAGATTCGTTCGCTAGGTATAAATATAGAGTTAGATGAAGAGTAATTTTTGCTAACTTAAATGATTTCTATTTATAGGGATAACTTATTAGTAATAATAAGTTATCTAATTGGTTTAACTCCATAGGAGTCAATTGTGAAAGACTTATTAAAGTTTCTAAAAGCACAAACAAAAACTGAAGACTTTGATGCTATCAAGATAGGCCTTGCTTCTCCTGATATGATTCGCTCATGGTCTTTTGGTGAAGTCAAAAAACCTGAAACAATCAATTATCGTACGTTCAAACCTGAACGTGATGGATTGTTTTGTGCACGTATTTTCGGACCAGTAAAAGATTATGAATGTTTATGTGGAAAATATAAACGTCTAAAACACCGTGGTGTTATTTGTGAAAAATGTGGAGTTGAAGTAACTCAAGCTAAAGTACGTCGTGAACGTATGGGGCACATTGAACTTGCATCTCCAACTGCTCATATCTGGTTTTTAAAATCATTACCTTCTCGCATCGGCTTATTACTTGATATGCCACTTCGCGATATTGAACGAGTGCTTTATTTTGAGTCATTTATGGTTCTTGATGGTGGCATGACTAATTTAGAGCGAGGTCAGATTTTAACTGAAGAGCAATATCTTGACGCGTTAGAAGAGTTTGGTGATGAGTTTGATGCTCGTATGGGTGCTGAAGCTATCCAAGAATTATTGCGTAATATTGATGTGCAAGCAGAATGTGAAGCTCTACGCGATGAGCTAGCAACTACTAATTCTGAAACTAAGCGTAAAAAACTAACTAAACGTATTAAGATTATCGAAGCATTTATTCAATCAGAAAACAAACCTGAATGGATGATCTTAAATGTATTACCTGTGTTGCCACCAGATTTACGTCCATTGGTTCCACTAGATGGTGGGCGTTTTGCAACATCAGATCTAAATGATCTTTACCGTAGAGTTATTAACCGTAATAACCGTTTAAAACGTTTGTTGGATTTAGCTGCACCAGATATTATTGTCCGTAATGAAAAACGTATGTTACAAGAATCTGTTGACGCATTATTAGATAATGGTCGCCGAGGTCGTGCGATTACAGGTTCTAACAAACGCCCATTAAAATCCCTTGCCGATATGATCAAAGGTAAGCAAGGTCGTTTCCGTCAAAACTTGTTAGGTAAACGTGTTGACTATTCGGGTCGTTCTGTAATTACTGTAGGTCCATACTTGCATTTGCATCAGTGTGGTTTACCGAAGAAAATGGCACTTGAATTATTCAAACCATTTATTTACGGAAAATTAGAACGTCGCGGTTATGCAACAACCATTAAAGCTGCGAAGAAAATGGTTGAGCGTGAAGATGCAATTGTTTGGGATATCTTAGATGAAGTTATTCGTGAACATCCAGTATTATTAAACCGTGCTCCAACGTTACATAGATTAGGTATTCAGGCGTTTGAACCTATCCTAATTGAAGGTAAAGCGATTCAATTACACCCACTAGTTTGTGCGGCATTTAATGCTGACTTTGATGGTGACCAAATGGCGGTTCACGTTCCATTAACGTTAGAAGCTCAGTTAGAAGCACGTGCGTTAATGATGTCAACCAACAATATTCTTTCACCGGCAAGTGGAGAACCTATTATCGTTCCTTCTCAGGATGTGGTTTTAGGCCTTTACTATATGACTCGAGATAAAGTTAATGCCAAAGGTGAAGGCATGGTATTAACTGGTCCTAAAGAAGCTGAAAAGCTATACCGTTTAGGCCTAGTTGAATTGCATGCTAAGGTTAAAGTTCGTATTACTGAAAGTCAACGAAATAGTGTAGGTGAGTGGGAAGATACTACTTCGATTGTTGATACAACTGTCGGTCGTGCAATTCTATGGTTAATTATGCCAAAAGGAATGAACTTCTCTGTTATTAATCAGCCTCTTGGTAAAAAAGCGATCTCTAAGATTTTAAATATTTGTTATCGCCAATTAGGTATGAAAGATACAGTAATTTTAGCAGACCAAATTATGTACACTGGATTTGCTTATGCAGCGCGTTCAGGGGTATCTGTTGGTATTGATGATATGGAGATTCCAGCTAAGAAATCACAAATCATCAATGAAGCTGAAATTGAAGTTGCTGAAATTCAAGAGCAATTCCAATCAGGCTTAGTAACTGCTGGTGAACGTTATAACAAAGTTATCGATATTTGGGCAGCAGCTAATGAACGTGTTGCTAAAGCCATGATGGATAACTTATCAACTGAAAAAGTCATTAACCGTGAAGGTGAGGAAGAAGTTCAATCTTCTTTCAATAGTATTTACATGATGGCCGACTCAGGTGCACGTGGTTCTGCTGCACAGATTCGGCAGCTAGCTGGTATGCGTGGTTTGATGGCAAAACCAGATGGTTCGATTATCGAAACACCTATCACAGCGAACTTCCGAGAAGGATTAAACGTACTTCAGTACTTTATTTCTACTCATGGTGCGCGTAAAGGTCTTGCCGATACTGCATTAAAAACCGCAAACTCAGGTTACTTAACTCGACGTTTAGTTGACGTTGCACAAGATCTAGTGGTAATCGAAGACGACTGTGGCACCTTAGAAGGTGTGGTCATGACACCAGTTATTGAAGGTGGTGATGTTAAAGAACCACTTCGTGAGCGTGTATTAGGTCGAGTCACAGCTGAAGATGTATTAAAACCTGGTAGTGCAGATATCTTAATTCAACGTAATACTTTGCTCGATGAAAATAAATGTGACTTACTTGAAGCTGAATCGGTAGATAGCGTTAAAGTACGTTCAGTTGTTTCGTGTGATACTGATTTTGGTGTTTGTGCAAAATGTTATGGACGAGATTTGGCTCGAGGTCACTTGGTTAATAAAGGTGAAGCTATCGGCGTTATTGCTGCGCAATCAATTGGTGAACCAGGTACTCAGTTAACCATGCGTACGTTCCATATTGGTGGTGCGGCATCGCGAGCTGCTGCTGAATCAAGCGTACAAGTTAAAAACAAAGGTAGTATTAAATTAACTAATGCTAAATTTGTAACTAACCCAGATAAGAAATTGGTTATTACTTCGCGTAATGCTGAATTAACTATTATTGATGAATTAGGTCGAATGAAAGAAACTTATAAAGTTCCTTACGGTTCGATTTTAAGTAAAGGTAATGGTGTAACAGTTGATGCGGGTGAAACTGTTGCTAACTGGGATCCGCATACAATGCCAGTTATTTCTGAAGCAAAAGGTTTTGTTCGTTTTGTTGATATGGTTGATGGGCAAACTATTACTCGCCAAACTGACGAATTAACTGGTTTATCATCTATTGTGATATTAGACGTAGCCGAACGTACTGGTGTGGGTAAAGATTTACGTCCAGCAATTAAAATTGTTGATGCTAAAGGCAAAGATATCTATCTTTCTGGTACAGAAATGCTTGCACAATACTTTTTACCAGGTAAAGCGCTAGTACAGTTAGAGGATGGTGCAGAAATCAATATTGGTGACACACTTGCTCGTATTCCACAAGCATCTGTTGGTACCAAAGATATCACCGGTGGTTTACCTCGTGTTGCTGACCTATTTGAAGCACGTAAACCAAAAGAGCCTGCTATTTTAGCTGAAATTGATGGTATCATTTCATTTGGTAAAGAAACGAAAGGTAAACGTCGTTTAATTATCACTCCGTTAGATGGTAGTGAACCATATGAAGAAATGATTCCAAAATGGCGTCAACTTAACGTGTTTGAAGGTGAACAAGTTGGTCGTGGAGATGTAATTTCTGATGGACCTGAATCGGCTCATGACATTTTACGTCTACGTGGTGTTAATGCTGTAACACGCTATATTGTAAACGAGGTTCAAGAAGTTTATCGCCTACAAGGTGTGAAAATTAACGATAAACACATTGAAGTTATTGTGCGCCAAATGTTACGTAAAGCAACAGTTATCCATCCTGGTGGCTCTCGCCTGCTTGAAGGCGAACAACTTGAAGTTTCACGCTTGAAGATTATCAACCGTGAACTTGAGGCTCAAGGTAAAGAACCAATTGTTTATTTACACGATCTACTTGGTATTACCAAAGCATCATTAACGACTGAATCATTTATTTCTGCAGCTTCGTTCCAAGAAACGACTCGCGTCTTAACTGAGGCAGCGGTAGCTGGTAAAAATGACGAATTACGTGGCTTAAAAGAAAACGTAATTGTTGGTCGATTAATTCCAGCTGGTACAGGTTATGCTTACCATAAGGAACGTTTACGTAAACGAGCAATGCCATCGACGGATGAGATTCAAACAACAATTTCAGCTGAAGAAGCTACAGCTAATTTAGCTGAGTTACTAAATTCTGCTGAAGAAAATCAATAGTCTCATTAGATTTGATTCATAAATAGCACGCACAGCGTGCTATTTTTTTATATGATAAATAAAAGTTATAAATTAAAAAAGTATAGGCACGTATGTTGTAATGAATCGTCTTTACCTTTCACAAGGGAAAATAGAAGAGAGCTATGCGCTGTTTTCTACAGAGTGGACGTCTAAAGTGGATTTTAAAGCTTAAGTTAATTTTGCACAATTTGCTCATAATCTTCATAATATAAATAGCTAAGTATAAGAAGATTAATTTTTTAATCTTAAAAAAGTTAAATAAAATCAATATTCAATCTGAGCATTTTTGGAAAAATAAACTAATCTTTTAATTTTTACCTATTTTTTACAATGGTTGAATATTATCCTCAATGTATAAATGACAGTATTATCTAATTAATCAAATTATAGAAATTGTATTTTTAAATGTATTTGTGAGGGTTGGGTTTTATGATCTAAATCACAAAATTGAACATAGATTTAATCAATAAATTGTTGTATCAAGAGTAACAATTCTTGCTTATTGCTGTATTTAGCAAACTTTATAATAAATTTCCTCTTGTAGACGGAAAAATTCTCTATCCACATTAAGCCTTGATTGATTTACGCTTATTTCATCCAATTCAAAAAACAATAAGAGATATGTATTAGCTATGAACCCAATAAAATTTCGAATGATCGAGGATAATTTAGAACCAGAGTTAGTTACTGAACAAACCATTACGATCATCAATAGTTGGTTAGTACAGCATCAAATCATACAAAATGATGTTCAAAAAGCGATGTTATTTTCACATGTAAAAGCTATGGTTGAAAGGGCCAAAACATTAGAAACATTACCTGAAGTCGCCCCTGGGTTATTTGATGAACTTTCAGAAGAATCTTTAGAATTGGCAAGAAAAACAATAAACTTATTTGATAATTTACCGATAGAAGAAGCATATTTATTGGCAGTTCATTATGAAGTAGCTAAAGCAAATTAAACGATTACTAGACAAGTAAAAAACAATAATTAATAGGAGAAATATTATGGCAGAAGTGGTCATTGTTATCGGCGATAGAATGGGAAAAGGGCAAAAAATTGCGGAGGGAATTAATTCAGTAGAAGGTTGTCGTGCAATTGTCATTCCAGGTATGGCTGCAGATATGAAATTAGGTGACGTAATGAATAAAGAAAATGCCGATTTGGGCCTTTCATTTTGTGGTAGTGGCGGAGCTGGTGCTATTACTGCACAAAATAAATATGGCTATTCACAACGCCATGGTATGCGATCAATTGAAGAAGGTGAAACAGCTATCAATGACGGCTGTAAAGTTCTTGGTTTTGGTTTTATGGACACGGAAGAATTAGGACAACGTGTAGCAAAAGCATTTCTAAAAAAATATCCACGTTCATAAACGGTAAATAAGAATGAAAAAAACAGAACAGATACTTGTTAGAGTAAAAGGTCATGGTGATTCTAAGCAGCGAGCTTTTGCTATAGCTTTAAGTCAGGTTCAGAAAGAAGTACTCAAAAACACTAATAATATTATGTTGCGAATAGAACCAATTGACATTCAAGTTGTATCAGCAATAGAAAAGATAACAACAGAACGTTTTTTGTTTATCTTTTTACCAAGGAAAAAGACATTTTATGAAATCACGCTTGATGTATCTGTTAACCTAATTTTTATTGATTTAAATGATATTAAATGTACATCAAAATAACATAACGTAAAAGGGAAGTTATGGAAATTTTAATTATTGCATTCAAGTCTATTATTATCGGTGGACTTTGTGGTTTTGGGGTTGGTGCGGGAGCTGCTCGAATGTTTCATGCACCAACTTATCAAGGGATGGGAGCGTTTCGGACATTAGGTGAACTTAATTCTTGTGAAGGTGATCCTGCAGCGCACTTTTCATTTGGTTTAGGGTTCTTTTTTAATGCGTGGGCTTCATCGGTTGCTGCTGGTTCTTTTACTCAAGACGTCGATCATCGCATCATCCCTAACTGGGGTGGAGCTTTATTGATGATAAAAAATCGTAATCTTGCAGAAACCTTACATGATCCTAAAAAGATGGCATTTGCTTGTGCATTTATTGGGATGATTGTGGTGCTATTTTTAAATACAACTACTTCGGTTATTCCTGATTCGCTAAAAATTACTGCAACGAAGGTTCTTGTTCCTGCCGCTAACTTGCTAGTAGCAACTGTTATGCCCGTTATTTTCTGGTTAGCCGCTCTAGATGCAGGGCGTCGTAGTGGATTTTGGGGAACGTTATTTGGTGGGCTTGCACAGTTAATTATGGGCAATGCAGTACCTGGTTTGGTGTTAGGTATATTGATTGGTAAAGGTGTAGATGATAGTGGCTGGAACCGTGTGATGAAAATCATGTTAGTTGCTGTCATTATTTTATTTGTTATGAGTGGATATTTCCGTGGTTTTGATTTGAAGATGATTAACTCGTTTAGAGATGGTTTATCTTATTGGTTTAAATAATATAGGGATACATTATGAATACACAAACAATGATCAATAAAAGTTTTTGGTATGCCGATTGGTCTTTCCCTATCATTTGTGGGCTATTATCTGCCGGTATTTTTGCTGGAACGCATACATTCTATGTGTACGGTATTGGTGCATTTAATGAAATTGCATTTGTTGCTATGCTTAAATCAGGAATGACCACTGGCGATTATGGTGCTGTTGCAGCTTTTAGTGCGAGTTTTTTATTTGCTCGTGTTATTGAAGGTTCATTAGTCGGTATTCTAGATATCGGTGGTGCATTACAAACAGGTATTGGGCTTGGTGTACCTGCGTTACTACTAGCTGGTGGCTATACTTTACCTGTTGAAAATTTTTTTGCAGCGTTAGCAACTGGATTGATATTAGGTGCGCTTATAGGTTTAATTATTATTCTTATTCGTAAATTTACCGTCAATAGTGGTGGTTCAACTTTTGGTGCTGATGTCATGATGGGGGCCGGGAATGCATCAGGACGATTTCTTGGTCCTATGATTATTTTATCTGCGATGGTTGCTTCAATTCCTATTGGTACTGGTTCATTATTGGGGGCGCTACTTTTTTATATATGGAAAAAACCAATCACAGGTGGAGCTATTTTAGGTGCTATGATTTTTGGTGGTATATTCCCAATTTTATAATATTAGTTATTCCCCTCTGTAATTTATTAAATTGCAAAGAGGGGATTCGGAATAGAATATGTATGATTTAATTATAAAAAATGCCAAACAAATTGATGAATCAGTAACAGATATTGCTATTCATCATGGAAAGATTGTTGCGATTGCTAGTTCTATTACAGACCAATCTGAGCGTGTCTTAGATCTACAAAATAAGCACTATGTCAGTGCAGGATGGATTGATTCACACACCCATTGTTTTGCTCGTTCACCTATTTATCATGATGAGCCTGATTTGATCGGCGTTAAAGCTGGTGTCACCGCGGTTGTTGATGCTGGTAGCATTGGAGCTATCGATGTAGATGAGTTTTATCAATTAGCTCAGCAAGCAAGTACACATGTTTACTCTTTTTTAAATATTTCTAAAATCGGGTTATTAAGGCAAAGTGAACTGGCCGATTTACAAGATATTGATTTATCATTATTTGATTCGGCATTAGCTAAGTATCCCGAATTTATTATTGGTATCAAAGTTCGAATGAGCCGTAGTGTAGTAGGTGAAAATGGCATTTTACCTTTAGTTAAAGCTAAAGAAATGCAAAAAAAGAGTGGTTTACCTTTAATGATCCATGTTGGTAATAATCCTCCAGAACTTGATGAAATTGCTGATTTGTTAACAGAAGGTGACATTATTACACATTGTTTTAATGGTAAACCCAATCAAATCTTTGATAAACAAAATAAACTGCGTGGTTCAATTAAACGAGCCATTGAACGTGGTGTGATATTGGATGTCGGTCATGGTGGTGAAAGTTTTAGTTTTTCAGTAGCAGAACGTGCTAAATGCTTAGATATTTATCCTAATACTATTAGCTCTGATATTTATTCTAAAAATCGTTTACAGGGACCAGTTTTTAGCCTGGCTAATGTGATGACAAAGTTTATCTGTCTTGGTTATAGTCGAAAAAGAATCATTGATAGTGTGACGAAAAATGTGGCACAAGTTTTGCAGCTTAAAAATAAAGGTGTTTTATCGGTTGGTTATGATGCAGATTTGACTATTTTTGATATTAGACAGCAAACAGTTTCATTATTAGATTCAGAAGGTGAAGTTAGACAAAGTGATGAGCAATTTGTTCCTCTAGCCTCTATTGTTGCTGATGAGAAAAACCATTTGATACGAATTAAAATAACAGAAGAAGGTAGTAAAAATGAGCTCAGAATCTCAAACTGAAAAAGATGTTTACAGTAAATATAACCTAAAAAAGGTAATTAATGCATCAGGACGAATGACAATTTTAGGTGTTTCAACGCCAAGGCCTGAAGTGGTCGATACTGTATCTCATGGGCTAAATGAATATTTCGAAATTAAAGATTTGGTTGATAAAACCGGTCAATATATTGCTAAATTGCTTAATGTTGAAAATGCGGTGGTAGTATCATGTGCTTCTGCTGGTATTGCCCAAGCTGTTGCTGGATTAATTATCAAAGATGATCGCGATTTATTATTTAATTTGCATTCATCTGACAAATATGTCCCCCGTGAAATCATTGTTCCTAAAGGTCATAATGTTAATTTTGGTGCACCAATTGGCACAATGGTTTCTTTAGGTGGTGGGGTTATTGTTGAAGCTGGTTATGCCAACGAGTGTAAGCCTGAACATATTGAATCACTAATTAATCCAGATACTGTCGCAATTTTATATATTAAGTCACATCATTGTGTCCAAAAAAGCATGTTGTCGGTTGCACAAACTGTAGCAATTGCAAAAAAACATAATATCTCATTGATTGTTGATGCAGCGGCGGAAGAAGATTTACAAACTTATTATCAGCAAGGCGCAGATTTGGTCGTTTATAGTGGTGCTAAAGCAATTGAAGGGCCAACTAGTGGTTTGGTTATTGGTCGTCATCAGGCGGTGGAATGGTTAAAACTACAATCACAAGGTATTGGCCGACCAATGAAAGTAGGAAAAGAAGGTATTTTAGGATTAACAAAAGCTATTGAACTTTATATTACTGATAAAAAGACTGAAACAGGACAGCAAATGGTGACTAAAATGACACCATTTATTGAAAGCCTAAATACACTTGATGGAGTATCTGCCAGAGTCGTTTGGGATGGTGCAGGACGTGATATTGCGCGTGCAGAAATAACGTTTGATGGAAGTGTAATAGGTAAATCTGCAATTGAGATAGTTGACCTGATGAAAAAAGGCGAAATTGCAGTGTATTTCAGAGAATATAAAGCCAATGAAGGTAAAGTTGATGCCGATGTGCGTAGTGTAACATCAGCCCAACTCGATATTATTTACAACAAAATCAAAAATATTATTCAAGGAGCAAAATAATGCAACTGACTCCAAATTATTATAACGATCGTGTTTGTTTAAATGTTTTAGCAAATTCAATCGATAATGCAAAAGAGATTTATGAAGCGGCACAAAATCATGTAGTTGTTGGTATCTTATCTAAAAACTATCCAGATAATGAATCAGCGATTGCGGATATGCAAAAATACGCAGCAGCTATCGATAATGCCATTTCTGTGGGGCTTGGTGCAGGTGATCCAAATCAGTCAATTATGGTGTCTGAAATTTCAGCGGCACTTCAACCACAGCATATTAACCAAGTTTTCACTGGTGTTGCAACTAGCCGAGCATTATTAGGGCAAAAACAAACTGTTATTAATGGTTTAGTTTCGCCGACAGGTAAAGTTGGTTTAGTTAATATTGCAACTGGACCTTTAAGCTCAAATTCCCCAGCAGGAGTTATTCCAGTGGAAACGGCTATAGCTTTATTGAAAGATATGGGCGGCAGTTCAATAAAATATTTTCCCATGGGTGGACTAAAACATAAAGATGAATTTGAGTATGTGGCTAAGTGTTGCGCTGAGTACGATTTTTATCTTGAACCGACAGGTGGAATTGATCTAGATAATTATGAAGCAATTTTAAAAATTGCTTTAGATGCAGGTGTAAAAAAAATTATTCCACACATCTATAGTTCTATTATTGACAAAGCGACTGGTGCAACGCGAACCAATGATGTCAAACAACTTTTAGCAATCACACAAAAACTAGTAGGATAAATGATGTCATCTAAAGTGCTTTTCTCTTATCAGCGATTAGCGTATTTATTTGATACTATAAAAAAGGAGACACTACCTCAGCAAGAGTTAGCTAATCGCTTTTCAGTATCTACTCGCACAATTCGTACTGATGTTTCAGCACTTAACGATGTTCTACGTAGTTATGGTGCTCAGGTTGATTATACTAAAAATGTAGGATATCAACTTGTAGTAACCGATCCTGTCAGTTATGCTCAATTGCCTATTACTCAAGCAATTGAGCAAGTACCAAGAACTAGTAAAGAAAGGATTTCGACTTTATTGATTGCTTTTTTAACACAGTCCAATTCTGTGAAATTGGATGATATCGCTGATGAGTGGTTTTTAAGTCGCAGTACTTTACAAAATGATGTTATTGAGGTTAAACAATATTTAGATAAGTACAATTTATCTCTTGAAAATCGCCCTTATTATGGGATGTACTTAGTTGGCGAGGAGTCATCAATTCGAGCGTGTTTAACTGATATATTGTGGCAACGTCATATGGCAGAAGATACTATAAACGTAAACAGGCTTCGTCAGACGATATTAAATGATATTGATTTAGATTATCTTGAAAAGATTTTACAAAACCAACTTGAACGTTTTGAACTAAAGTTAAATGCTGAAGGACAGGGATATTTGCTTTACAGTTGCGCTGTATCTATCACTCGTATTACTCAAGGTTATGAGCTGCTTGAATATCAAGTTGATCAAATTAATACAACAGTTATTAGTGCTGCACGTGAAATTTCAGAAGAGTTTTCATATTTTTTAGGCAGTGTACTTTGTGATGCGGAATTTAATTATCTGTGTGTACAAATTATTTCTCGAATAATAACAGAATCCCCAAATCAAGCAAAAAGTTTGGCGTTAGTTGAGCATATATTATCTTATATTAATGATACATATCACTATAATTTATGGGATGATACTAAATTACGCCAAGATATGCTGATTCATACGTCATCAATGTTATCTAGGATAAAATACCAAATAAGAACAACCAATCCTTTATTGCATGAAATTAAACAATATTATCCATTTGCTTATGATATTACGCTTTCTGCGTTAACTAATACAGAAAAGTACACCGAATCAAAAATGACAGAGGATGAAATCAGTTATTTAGCCTTACATATTGGTGTAGCATTGGAGCGAAATTATAGTGCAGGGCATGAAAGATTTGCACAAATTCTATTAGTTAGTGAGCTCAGTAACTCAACTTTGCGTATGGTTGAATCAAAAATTAAGAGAGATTTTCCGCATATACAAATTAATCGTACACTTTCCTATCGAGAGTATGAGCAATTAACACGGATAGAAGAGGATTTTGTTGTATCAACTGTTCGCTTAACCGAAAAAGACAAACAAATTGTCAAAATAGCACCATTTCCGACAGCTTATCAGCTTGAACAATTAGGGCGATTGGCAATGGTTGATCGAAAAATGCCTTATATTATTGAACGTTTTTTTGATGAAAAGTTTTTTATTATTATTGATAAACCAGTGACACAAAAAGAGATTTTTAAAAGTATTTGTGTAAGGCTTGAACAATCAGGATATGTTGGTAGCGATTTTTATCCATCAGTTGTTGAGCGTGAAAAAATAGTCTCTACATTATTAGGTGAAAATATTGCTATTCCTCATTCAGTTGGATTGTTGGCAAGAAAAACTGTAGTTACGACTATTTTAGCACCACAAGGTATTGTTTGGGATAAAAATGAAGTTGCACATGTTATTTTTTTATTAGCAATTAGCAAAGATGAATATGAAGATGCTATACGAATATATAATTTGTTTGTAAATTTTGTCAAAGAAAAGTCTACCAAACGTTTATTAGATAGCAGAACTTTTGATGATTTTCGAGCGATTATGAAAGATAGTTTGTGTCGATTATCATAATAAATGAAAAGACCAAAATAACTACTTTTATACTGAGATATGGGTGTTTTCTGAAAAAACTTTACAAGAAAAAAATAATCATTAACAAAATGAATATTAAAGTAATAATCAACAACTCAAACAAATTATATTGTGTGATCCCATTGACGAAACCTTGATTTAAAGGTAATATGCGCGCCTTATGGCATTGTGTAGTTTTTAACTACACTAAAAAAATTTTTTAAGGTAGTATGCATATCTTATGCAAAATAAATTACCATTTACTATTGACCCGATTAAATCGGCACAAAAACGACTTGATTATATTGGATATTATCCACTTCAAGCGGTAAATAGGGTTGATAGCCCAAAAAGTGATATTGAGTGTAGTTTGTCTTTTTATTATGATGAACAAAAACTCTGCATTATCAATATTGATGCAAAATTAACGTTAGAACAAACTTGTCGACGTTGTTTTAAACCTTTTGTCACTGAAGTTCATGTGACGAATAAATTTAGTCCTGTTAAGAGCGATGCTCAAGCAGAGACGCTACCGGAACATTATGAACCCGTTTTGATGAACGAGTTTGGTGAAGTAGATATATTAGCGTTACTTGAGGACGAAATTATTCTCTCGTTACCAATTGCGCCGGTACATGATAGTAAACACTGCGAAGTGTCAGAAGCAGATATGGTATTTGGTGAAATTCCTACTGAGAATGAAAAAACAAATCCATTTGCAATTTTAGTTAGTTTAAAGAATAAGGGGTAAATCCATGGCTGTTCAACAGAATCGTAAAACTCGTGCAAAACGTGGTATGCGTCGTTCTCATGATGCATTAACTGTTGCTAATATCTCAGTTGATGAATCAGGTAAAACACATTTGCGTCATCACGTAACCGCTGATGGTTATTATCGTGGTCGTAAAGTGATTTCTAAATAATTATTTAGTAATTAGAAATCCTCAGGTGACATTTTGGATAATCTAACCATTGCGTTAGATGCTATGAGCGGGGACTTCGGTCCTCGTATTGTTGTTCCTGCTGCAATACAAGCACTAAATAATTATCCAACTCTTTCAATTTTTCTGGTAGGGTGTCTAACAGAAATCAATCCTTTTTTGCCTAAAGAAAAAGCAAAGTTAATTACTCAATACCAACAAGAAGGTCGATTAATGTTGATAGAATCGACATCAGTAATAGCTAATGATATGAAACCTTCTTATGCAATTCGTAATAGTCAAGGATCTTCTATGAGAATTGCGCTTGAACTAGTTAAAGATAATAAAGCTCAAGCATGTGTAAGTGCTGGTAATACTGGTGCGTTAATGGGGCTGTCAAAACTACTTTTGCATTCATTGATGGGTATAGATCGTCCTGCACTCGTTGCTATAGTTCCAGCATTAAACAATCAAAATACAGTAGTATTGGATTTAGGAGCTAATGCTGAGTGTGATAGTGATATGTTAGTTCAGTTTGCGATAATGGGTGAAATTTTAGCTAAAACAGTGCTTAATATTGAATATCCTCGTGTTGCATTACTTAATATTGGTGAAGAAGACATTAAAGGTTTGGATAAAATTCGTGCGGCTTCTGCTATTTTGAAATCAAATAACAAAATTAATTATATCGGTTATTTAGAAGGTAACGAACTTTTAACGGGTAAAACTGATGTACTCGTTTGTGATGGTTTTGTGGGTAATGTAACGTTAAAAACAGTGGAAGGCTTAATAAAAATTTTTATGTCTTCTTTTAAATTATCGTTAGGCCATAATTCATTATTATTGAAATTATTGAGTAAATGGCTACAAAGAAAAATTGCAAAAAATTTTGGTTATTTAGATCCCGGACGATATAATGGCGCTTGCTTGCTTGGACTTCGAAGTATTGTGATTAAAAGTCACGGTAGTGCCAATCAAAAATCATTTTATGCAGCAATAGAACAAGCTATTTTGGCTATACAAACAAATATACCTGAGAAGATAGCAACGAGCCTTTCTTCCGCACTACCCGAGAGCGAATAATTAGATGTATACAAAGATATTAGGAACTGGGAGTTATCTTCCAAAACAGATAAGAACTAATGCAGATCTTGAAAAAATGGTTGATACCAGTGATGAATGGATCACAACGCGTACTGGTATTAAAGAAAGACGTATCGCAGAGCCAGATGAAACTGTAACGAGCATGGCTTATGAAGCTGCTATAAATGCAATTGAAATGGCCAATATCGATAAAAAAGAAATCGGTATGATTATTGTTGCAACAGCAACTTCGGTCAATGCATTTCCAAGTTCTGCAACAGAATTACAAGCTAAATTAGGTATTGGTGATGTCGTTGCTTTTGACGTGTCAGCTGCTTGTTCTGGGTTTATTTATGCGCTTGATATTGCTGACAAATATGTTAAAAGTGGTGCAATTAAATATGCTTTAGTTGTTGGTTCTGACATGTTAACCCGTGGTGTTGATCCAAATGATCGAGGCACCATTATCATTTTTGGGGATGGTGCAGGAGCGGTTGTTGTCGGCGCATCAGAAGAACCAGGTATTATTGCTTCGCATCTTCATGCTGATGGTCGTTATGGTGATTTATTAAAATATCCATATGTTGATCGCCGTAATATGAATGATCCTGTTTATATGACAATGCATGGCAATGAAGTGTTTAAAGTGGCAGTTAAAGAACTGTCAAATTTGGTTGACGAGCTTTTAACTGAGAACACGCTCAATAAAGCAGATTTAGATTGGTTAGTTCCGCATCAAGCTAATTTAAGAATTATTTCTGCAACCGCAAAACGCTTAGATATGGATATGAATAAAGTTATTGTCACATTAGATAAGCAGGGCAATACTTCTGCTGCTTCTGTGCCTTGTGCTTTAGATACTGGTGTAAGAGATGGACGAATTCAACGAGGTCACCTAATTTTATTAGAAGCCTTTGGTGGCGGATTTGTTTGGGGATCTGCACTAATTAGATTTTAGTTTATGAAGTATTTTTAATGATCAAGGATTTAATAATGACCAAATTTGCAATGGTATTTCCAGGACAAGGCTCTCAAGCTGTCGGTATGTTAAAAGATCTTGCTGATAATTTTCCGATTGTCAAATCAACATTTGATGAAGCTTCTGATGTGTTAGGTTATGATTTGTGGGATTTAGTACAAAAAGGCCCAGTTGAAGAACTAAATAAAACATGGCAAACACAGCCAGCACTACTTGCTTCATCTGTTGCAATATTTAGAGTCTGGCAAAGTGTTAATGGTACTCAACCTGATTTTATGGCTGGTCATAGTTTAGGTGAATATTCTGCTTTAGTTTGTGCAGGCGTGATTGAGTTTAAAGATGCGATTAAATTAGTCGAATTACGCGGAAAATTAATGCAAGAAGCCGTGCCAAGCGGCACAGGTGCAATGTATGCTATTATTGGATTAGATAATGAATCAATTAGCAAAGCATGTGAGCAAGCGGCTCAAGGGCAGATTGTTGCGCCAGTGAATTTTAATTCGCCTGGTCAAGTAGTTATTGCTGGTAATAAAGAAGCTGTTGAACGTGCAGGCTCACTATGTAAAGATGCGGGTGCTAAGCGTGCATTACCGCTTGCTGTTAGCGTGCCATCACATTGTGCATTAATGAAGCCAGCAGCTGACAAATTAGCGACTACATTAAACGATATTGAATTTAACACACCAAAGTTTGCTGTTATTAATAATGTCGATGTTAAAGTTGAAACATCTGCAGAAAAAATCAAAACTGCATTAATTGCTCAGCTTTATAGCCCTGTACGTTGGACTGAAACTGTTGAATATATGGCAAAACAAGATGTAAAAATTTTAGTTGAAATGGGTCCTGGGAAAGTATTAACGGGATTAACTAAACGTATTGTTGATACACTTTCTGGTCTTGTGGTTAATGATAAAGTATCATTAGAAACGACATTAGAAAACACAAAGTAAAATGGTAAAAGAGGTGGTTATGAACCTATCAGGAAAAATTGCTTTAGTTACGGGAGCAAGTCGTGGAATTGGTAAAGCAATTGCAGAAAAGTTAGTTGCTTGTGGCGTAACTGTTATTGGTACGGCAACAACAGAAAAAGGTGCTGAAGCTATTAGCCATTACTTAGGATCAAATGGTAAAGGTCTTGCTTTAAATGTGACAGATGAAACATCAATTGAGTCGGTTATTAGTGCAATTAAGACTGAATTTGGTGATATTGATATTTTGGTTAATAACGCAGGTATTACTCGTGATAATTTATTAATGCGAATGAAAGAAGACGAATGGCAAGATATTTTGAATACAAATCTAACATCTGTTTTTCGTTTATCTAAAGCATTATTGCGCACAATGATGAAAAAACGCTATGGAAGAATTGTAACCATTGGCTCAGTAGTAGGCACAATGGGAAATGCTGGCCAAGCTAACTATGCTGCAGCTAAAGCTGGGTTAATTGGTTTTAGTAAATCATTAGCACGTGAAGTTGCATCACGAGGTATTACTGTTAACGTGGTTGCACCTGGTTTTATTGCAACTGATATGACTGATGCATTAACAGATGAACAAAAATCTTTAACATTAGCACAAGTTCCTGCTGGACGATTAGGTGAACCAGCAGAAATAGCTAATGCAGTAGCATTTTTAGTATCAGATGAAGCATCTTATATTACTGGTGAAACTTTACATGTCAATGGCGGCATGTATATGGTGTAATTGGTTAGAATAGTGTAAAATGAGCCATTATTTTAACGGTTTGAACAAAAACTAAGCAATTGGGTTGAAAAATGATTGGCATCTTTTTCAACATTTTATAAACTTACATTCACCGCCACTTTCGGCGATTTTTATAGGAAAAAAAAGAGTATGAGCACTATTGAAGAGCGAGTTAAGAAAATTATTGTTGAGCAACTTGGTGTAAAAGAGGAAGAAGTTAAAAACGAATCTTCTTTCATTGAAGATCTTGGCGCTGACTCTCTTGATACAGTTGAATTAGTTATGGCTTTAGAGGAAGAATTTGATACTGAAATTCCTGACGAAGAAGCTGAAAAAATTACAACTGTTCAATCTGCAATTGATTATATTACTGCAAATCAATAAGGTTAGTAGAGTTTTTATGATAGGCGGTCAAATGATCGCCTAGTTTATATTTATATCTTTAATTATTAACTTAAAAACAAGTCGGTATAAATCTTTAGAAAACTCAAAATAAAAATTTTCAATGATTCAAATTTCATTTCAATCCTTTCCTGGAGGGCAATGTGTCTAAACGCAGAGTTGTTGTTACTGGAATGGGCATGATATCTCCTGTAGGTAATACAGTTGAATCCACTTGGCAAGCTTTGTTAGCTGGGCAAAGTGGTGTTGAACTCATAGAGCACTTTGATACAGCCCCTTTCGCAACGCGCTTCGCAGCGATGGTTAAAAACTTTAATGGCGAAGATTATAATATTTCACGCAAAGATGCACGTAAAATGGATTATTTTATCCAATATGGTATTGCTGCAGGTATGCAGGCAATGCAAGATGCAGGCATTGAAATCACGAATGAAAATGCAGAACGAATCGGTTGTGCTATAGGTTCAGGTATTGGTGGGCTTGGGTTGATTGAAGAAAACCACAGTGCATTAGTAAATGGTGGACCACGCAAAATTAGCCCGTTTTTTGTACCATCAACAATTGTTAATATGATTGCGGGACACTTATCTATTATTTATGGATTAAAAGGACCGAGTATTACTATTGCAACAGCTTGTTCTTCAGGTGTTCATAATATTGGTCATGCTGCACGCATGATTGCTTATGGTGATGCAGATGCTATGTTAGCGGGTGGTGGCGAAAAAGCGAGTACTCCATTGGGTATCGGTGGTTTTGGTGCAGCTCGTGCTTTATCAACTAATAACGACAATCCTAAAGCAGCAAGCCGTCCTTGGGATAAAGACCGTGATGGTTTTGTGTTGGGTGATGGTGCAGGAATCATGTTCTTAGAAGAATATGAACACGCCAAAAAACGCGGAGCTAAGATTTATGCTGAACTAGTTGGATTTGGTATGAGTGGTGATGCTTATCATATGACTTCGCCTCCAGCCGATGGTAGTGGTGCGGCCTTAGCAATGAAATGTGCACTTCGTGATGCAGGTATTGCTCCAGATCAGGTTGGTTATATTAATGCTCATGGTACATCGACCCCCGCTGGTGATAAGGCTGAAACCCAAGCGGTAAAAAGTATTTTTAAAGAAAATGCTAGCAAAGTGATGGTGAGTTCAACTAAATCTATGATAGGGCATTTATTGGGTGCAGCTGGTGCGGTTGAGTCAATTTTCACTGTCCTAGCATTACGTGATCAAGCTGTTCCGCCGACAATTAATCTTGATAATCCTGATGAGGGGTGTGATCTTGATTATGTTCCTCATACAGCGCGTCAGGTTAAAAATTTAGAATATGCACTTTGTAACTCTTTTGGTTTTGGCGGAACCAATGGTTCGGTACTATTTAAAAAAATATAATTTTTAATTATTTTCCCATCACAAAAAGTGGTGGGAATTTATTCATTTCTTGTTAATGTGTTGTCAATAATAGTCCATTTTTATTAAGTAAAAATGTAGCGTATTCCCCATCTTTCCAACATTTTATTTGGTCAATTGAATGTTAAAGCTTATTTTATATTCATACTAACAAATATTCTTTTTCCTTGATTGAAGACGATATGTTTAGTGTATGTTCAAATTTTATTCTTATATTTTAGGAGCTTTAAATTCGGCAGATGCCTGCTATTCATGATGGCTTTACTGTATCAGAAGCAATACATGATTATTGGTATGGAAAAAAGTAGCGATAGGTACTTTTGCAATGTTAATGTTAATTGATAGTGATCCAGATCCAGATATGATTGAAACTGTATATAATTTCAGTGAATCTGTCGGTTTACCAACCAAGCTGGCTGAATTTGGCTTAGCTAATACCAGTGATGAAGAGTTGATGAAAATCGTTATAAAAGTAGCAAATACAGAGGGATTACGTCGTAAATAGTTTTGCACTTTTTTAGATTAATTGTGCTAACTTTAAATGTACTCTGGTTGGTTTTTACATCAAGAATTTTTATTTCTTTTACATTTTGTTGTAAGTTCATGTAGGTAAAGAGAATAAGAATATTCTTCTTGCTTATGTTATAATTCAAAGCCAATTTTATAGCTTCATTTCTGGTAATTATGGCAGAACCAAAATTTATTCATCTTCATTTGCATAGTGATTTCTCTATGATTGATGGAATTGCTAAGGTAGGTGCATTAGTAAATGAAATGAGCAAGTTGCAGATGCCTGCATTTGCAATCACTGATTTTACTAATCTTTGTGGACTGGTTAAGTTTTACGGCTCAGCAATGTCAAAAGGTATTAAACCCATCATTGGTGCAGATCTCGCTATTAGAAGTTCTCAATTGCCTGATGATATTTATCGTTTAACTCTGTTAGCTGCTAATAATCAGGGATATCAAAATCTTACTTTATTAATTTCTAAAGCTTATCAGCGAGGATACATTGGAGATTTGCCTGTTGTTGATAATGAGTGGTTAATTGAGCATCGAGAAGGGTTAATTGTATTAGCTGGACGTGAAAGTGATATTGGTATCGGTATCGTTCGCAATAATCAAAGTATTATTGAGCATGCTATTAATTTTTACCTTGAAAATTTTAATGAGCATTTTTATTTTGAGTTAGTACGGACTAAACGAATCAATGAAGAGCTATTTATTCATAGTGCAGTAAGATTAGCTGAACAGTATCAATTACCCGTGGTTGCTTCTAATGATGTTCGCTTTTTAAAATCTTCAGATTTTGAGGCTCACGAAATTCGTGTTGCTATTCATGATGGGAATACACTTGAAGATCCCTCTCGACCTAAAAATTACTCAGCAGAGCAGTATTTACGATCTGAACAGGAAATGTGTGAACTATTCTCTGACATACCAGAAGCGCTTGAAAATAGTGTTGAAATAGCAAAGCGCTGTAATGTAACCATTCGGTTAGGTGAATATTTTTTACCTAAATTTCCTACTGGTGATATGTCGACAGAAGATTTCTTAGTGCATAAATCGCGTGAAGGTTTAGAAGAAAGACTTGAGTTTTTATTTCCCGATCCAGAAGTTAGAAAACAAAGAAGACCTGAATATGATGAGCGTTTAGAAACAGAATTAACAGTTATTAATCAAATGGGTTTTCCTGGATACTTTCTAATCGTTATGGAATTTATTCAATGGTCGAAAGATAATGATATTCCCGTCGGACCTGGGCGTGGTTCAGGTGCGGGTTCACTAGTTGCGTATGCTTTAAAAATTACCGATTTAGACCCACTGGCGTTTGACTTACTTTTTGAACGATTTTTGAATCCAGAACGTGTTTCAATGCCTGATTTTGATGTTGACTTTTGTATGGAAAAGCGAGATCTAGTAATTGATCATGTTGCTGATATGTATGGTCGTGATGCAGTCTCTCAGATTATTACTTTTGGAACTATGGCGGCTAAAGCAGTAATCAGGGATGTTGGCCGAGTACTTGGACATCCTTATGGCTTTGTTGATCGGATTTCCAAATTAATTCCCTTAGATCCGGGAATGACATTGGTTAAAGCTTTTGAAGTTGAGCCTCAACTTCAGGAGTTATACGATAATAATGAAGAAATTAAATCATTAATTGATATCGCACGTCAATTAGAAGGTGTAACTAGAAATGCAGGTAAGCATGCTGGGGGCGTTGTAATTTCACCAACTAAGATTACAGATTTTTCGCCAATTTATTGTGATCCAGAAGGAAATCACCCAGTAACCCAGTTTGATAAAAATGATGTTGAATATGCAGGCCTTGTTAAATTTGACTTTTTAGGACTAAGGACATTAACCATTATTGATTGGGCAATCAAAATGATTAATGAACGTCAGTTAAGAGAAGGAAATAAGCCTATCGATATTACTCGAATTCCTCTCGATGATCAGGCGTCATTTGATTTGTTATTGAAAGCCGAAACAACAGCTGTGTTCCAACTTGAATCTCGAGGTATGAAAGACTTAATAAGGCGATTAAAACCTGACTGTTTTGAGGATATGATCGCTTTAGTTGCCTTATTTAGACCAGGTCCGTTACAATCAGGTATGGTAGACAACTTTATTGACCGTAAACATGGCAGAGAAGAAGTGTCCTATCCTGATATTAAATATCAACATGAATCATTAAAACCTATCTTAGAACCAACATACGGTATTATTTTGTACCAAGAACAAGTTATGCAAATTGCTCAGACTTTGTCGGGTTATACATTAGGTGGTGCGGATTTATTACGTCGAGCTATGGGGAAGAAAAAACCTGAGGAAATGGCAAAGCAACGCTCTGTTTTTAAAGAAGGTGCCGAAAAGCAAGGTATCGATGGTGAGCTTTCCATGCGCATTTTTGATTTAGTGGAAAAATTTGCCGGTTATGGTTTTAATAAATCTCATTCAGCAGCTTATGCGCTTGTTTCTTATCAAACATTATGGTTAAAAACTCACTATCCAGCAGAATTTATGGCTGCAGTTATGACTGCCGATATGGATAATACTGATAAAATTGTCGGTTTGGTTGATGAATGCTTACGGATGGGATTAAAGGTTAATCCACCAGATATTAATAGTGGTCTTTATCACTTTCATGTGAATGATAAAGGTGAGATTATTTATGGGATTGGGGCTATAAAGGGTGTCGGTGAAGGTCCTATTGAGGCAATTGTTGAAGCACGTAATAGTGGTGGATATTTTAAAAATATATTTGAACTTTGTGCTCGAACAGATATGAAAAAGATCAACCGCCGTGTACTTGAAAAACTTACTATGGCAGGGGCATTTGATAAATTAGGCCCTCACAGAGCAGCTATTTTGCATAGTATTAATGATGCAATGCAGGCAGCGGATCAATATGCAAAAGCTCAAGATATTGGTCAAGAAGATATGTTTGGAGTCTTAGCGGAAGAACCTGAACAAGTTGAGCATGCTTATGCTGCGGTACCTGAATTACCCGATCAAGTTTTGCTTGATGGCGAGCGTGAAGCTTTAGGACTTTATTTAACAGGGCATCCTGTAACGCAATATTTAAAAGAATTAAATCGTTATACTGGTGGATTGCGAATTAGTGAAGCATCTCCGACAGGCTGGGGAAAAACGGTCACTTTTGCTGGTATTGTTACTGATGCTAGGACTCGAATTACTAAAAAAGGTAAAAAAATTGGCTTGTTTACTTTAGATGATCGTTCAGGCCGTATTGATGGTATGCTTTTTGCAGAATCTTTGGAAAATTTTGGACATTTACTCGTAAAAGATAAGATCTTAATTGTTACAGGCCAAGTTAGTAATGATGATTTTAATGGTGGTTTTAAAATGTCAGTGCGAGATATTGTTGATCTAAAAGATGCCCGTACTAAATATGTAAAAGGATTGTTTATTACATTAACTGAAAGCGAAGCAAATCAAGCAATATTGCAACGTTTACAACAACTTTTAGAACCTTATCGTCATGGTAGTGTGCCTGTTAGCTTATATTATCACCGGGATGATTCGGTTGTTAGGATTCAATTCGGTACGACATGGAGGGTTATTCCAGAGGACGCTCTGATTATTGAATTAAAGACACTTATTGGCATAGATCGTATTGAATTTGAGTTTGAATAAGAAAACAAACTTATTAATAGTAGTCTGGTTGATTAATTAAATTTATTAAATAATGTTACTTTAATTAAATGTAAGTGGTATAACATTTTGAATAGTTGAAGTCTAATAATATAAATTTAGGTGACTTCAATGAGTATTACATAGTAGAATTGGATTAATTTTATTTTAAAAATTAGCCAGTATACTGTATTAGATGTGTATTTTTTAAAATACCAAATAAATTAAGAGGCAATTACAAGCGTTATGAACAATTTTTTGGAATTTGAAAAGCCGATAGCGGAATTAGAAGCAAAAATTAATTCCTTAAAGAATATTGATTCGCAACAAGTTGAATTAGATATTAATTTAGATAAAGAGATTAAGCAATTACATAAAAAAAGTCGTGAATTAACAAAAAAAATATTTGCTAATTTAACTCCCTGGGAAATTGCGCAATTAGCTAGACATCCAAATCGTCCTTATACATTGGATTATCTGAAAGAAATTTTTACTGATTTTGATGAATTAGCTGGTGATAGGGCTTATGCCGATGACAAAGCAATTGTTGGTGGAATAGCTCGTATTGATGGAAGATCTGTGGTGGTTATTGGGCATCAAAAAGGTCGAGAAACAAAACAGAAAATTTACCGGAACTTTGGTATGCCCGCTCCAGAAGGGTATCGTAAAGCTTTACGATTAATGCAATTAGCGGAGCGTTTTAAATTACCGATTATCACTTTTATTGATACTCCAGGTGCTTATCCCGGTATTGGTGCCGAAGAGCGAGGGCAAGCAGAAGCTATTGCTCGTAATTTAAGAGAGATGTCACGTCTTAAAGTACCAACTATTTGTACAGTAATTGGAGAGGGGGGCTCTGGGGGCGCTCTTGCTATTGGGGTTGCAGATAAAGTTAATATGCTTCAATATAGTACTTATTCTGTCATATCGCCAGAAGGTTGTGCTTCGATTCTATGGAAAAGTGCCGATAAAGCATCAGTTGCAGCTGAAGCTATGAATATGACTGCAGATAAATTACTAAAATTGAATCTTATTGATTCAATTATACCTGAGCCACTGGGTGGTGCCCATCGTGATTATGCTGTCGTATCTACTTCACTCAAAACACAATTACTTAGTGATCTTAATGAACTTGAAAGTATGGATTTATCTGCATTATTAGAAAGAAGATATCAACGTTTGATGAACTATGGTTACGTAAGGTAATTTTAAATTTGGAATATTGTAATGAAAAAATCGACAGGCTTACTACGTATCCTTAAGGCAACAAAATATTCTTTAAAAGGCTTAAGATCGGCGATCAAACATGAAGCTGCATTTCGCCAAGAGTTAATTCTATTAGTTGTGGCTTATATTGTTGTAATGCTAATTGATTTCTCTATTTATGAACGTATTTTGCTACTTGGTTCAATTGGAGTGGTGATGATTACTGAGTTAATAAATAGTGCAATTGAGTGTGTAGTTGATCGTATTGGCTCTGAAAGGCATGATTTATCTGGCCGAGCAAAGGATTACGGCTCGGCGGCGGTATTTTTGTCGTTATTATTGACTATTATTTTGTGGATTTACCTATTTTCTTGTCATTTTTTATCATGATTTTTTATTTAAACATAGGTTTTCCTGAAAGTTTTTGACAATAGCTTAATCGTAAAAAAACTATTCTTAAACTAGAATAGGATTGGTTTTCCAATAAAAATTTATAAAAATATTATTATAATTACGCTGGAAAATAAAAATAACAACGCTTTTGTAGGAAAATACTGGATTATTTACACTTTATGGTTAAAATAATCCTCGAAAAACTTATAAGGCGTTTTTTCGAAATCGCTTTATGGGGTTTAATTGTATTATAATAGTTAATAAATCGTTTAATACTTTGTTTTCTATCTTTTTAATAGCCAAATATTTGCTGATTATTATACATTTCCATTAAAGTTCGTATCACTTTTTTGAGCTTTCCCATTCGTTTGTGGACAGGCTAGTTTCGTGAATTTTTGATGGATACGATGGTTGTTACACGTTTTAACAAATAGCTCTTCACCTGTGCCTTGATATTCATGTCCATTCTTGGAATAAATACATTCAATGATAAAGGATATAGGGTTAACACATTGTTTGTATAAATAGTGCTAGTTAAATCGGGATTTATTGGGAGTAAATGCCTGCATAAAGCTCTTGTGAAAAATCATCAATACTGACCGACAAATAAATACTCTCGCATCTTTTGTTTGGCTTCGTTTTTAAGTAAAGGTAAACGTTTGGTATTGTAGTATTTCCTCCCAGATAGGTTTTGTTATAGCGTTTAGCTTGTCGCCTTAATTAACTTCAATGGACTTTCCGACTTTAACCAGACACTTAATTTCTATATGTAAATGATGCAACTATTGGTTATCAATTATAGATTAAGTTAGTTGTATAGATTGAATTACCATGTCTTTATCAATGCCATCTATCACTTCAGCATGACCAATTTTTGTTGGTATAACAAGCCTTAATTGCCCAGATAATACTTTTTTGTCTCGTAACATATGTGGCAGATAAGATTCAATTGACATTTTTTCTGGTCTGTTAACAGGTAGTTTAGCGCGAATTAATAAGTTCTTAATTCGTTCAATATCAGCTTGATCCAATTTTCCAAGTAATTTGGCTGTTTGTGCAGCCATTAGCATGCCAACACTGACAGCTTCGCCATGTAGCCAATTTCCATAGCCTAGTTCTGCTTCTATGGCATGCCCATAAGTGTGACCAAGATTTAATATAGCTCGCATGTTTTGTTCTGTTTCGTCAGCAGCAACCACTTGTGCTTTGAGTTCACAGCAATGATAAATACAGTAGCTTAATGCATTAACATCTAGGTTTAGTAAATCGTTAATGTGTTCTTCTAGCCAATCAAAAAATTTAGTATCTAAAATGATGCCGTATTTTATAACTTCGGCAATTCCTGCTGAAAGCTCTCTTTGCGGTAATGTTTTTAAACAACTAAGATTAATCACTACCGACTGTGGTTGATAAAATGCGCCAATCATATTTTTACCCAGTGGGTGATTAATCGCTGTTTTACCTCCTACCGAGGAATCAACCTGTGATAGTAGCGTTGTCGGCACTTGAATAAACTTAATTCCACGTTGATAAGCTGAAGCGGCAAATCCTGCAATGTCACCAATCACACCTCCACCTAGTGCTATAAGTATACTACTGCGAGTATGATTGTTTGCCAGTAACGTTGTCAAAATGCTATTCCATGTTTCCATGGTCTTATATTTTTCACCATCAGGAACAACAACTGAATCGGTTTTTACACCATGCTTTTCAAGCATATCAATTAGTGTTTGTAAATAAAGTGGGGCTATGGTTTCATTGGTCGCAATGAGTACGCGTTGTCCTGCTTGGAGTTTAAAATGTTGAAATTCACTTAGTAGATTTTCACCAATTGTGATTGGATAACTGCGTTTAGCTAGCGCTACATTTAATGTTTTTTGCATATTAATTTCCAGACAAGTCAAAGTGGATTTATTGTTGCATGTTAGCGATAAAAAAGTGGCAGTGCAACTTATAATCATTTAAACTTATTGATAATTTTGATTTGTGATATTAAATTTTATATGTCTTTATCTATTGTTTTAGCACAAAAAAATTGGTGTGTGGGCGACATTGAAGGGAACGTTCAGCAGATTATTGAATTGATAAATAGCCACTCCTCCGATGATCTCATTATTTTTTCAGAACTTGCTTTATGCGGTTATCCACCTGAAGATTTAATTTTTCGTTCTGATTTTAAAGCTCGTTGCCAAAAAGCATTATCGTTGATTCAACAAGTAAGTCGGCACTGTGCAGTTATTGTTGGACATCCACATTGGCAAGATCAAAATATTTATAATGCTCTTTCATTTTTTCATGATGGCGAATTGTTAGCTCGCTATCATAAACAGCGATTACCTAATTATGATGTATTTGATGAAAAGCGTTACTTTACGGCTGACAATCAAACTTGCGTAGTTGATTTTAAAGGTAAAAGGATTGGTTTACTAATTTGTGAAGATCTTTGGCAATTTGAACCAGTTGATAATATCCATAAGGCTCAGGCTGATTTTGTTGTGGCTATTAACGCTTCGCCTTATGACTGCGACAAGCAGAAAAATCGTCGAGAGTTAGTTAAACAGCATGTTAAACGAACAGGTTTACCTTTCATTTATGTTAATCAAGTGGGTGGTCAAGACGAGCTGGTGTTTGATGGCGGATCATTTGTTTGTAATGAGCTTGGTGAAATTGTTTGTCAGCTAAAATCATTTGAGGAGCAAGTTTCTTCTTTTGAATATGGTGTAAATCATCAGGCGATAATTGATAATAATGAAAATGATCAATTAGCTTCAGTTTATGATGCATTGGTACTTGCGACTCGCGATTATGTTACTAAAAATGGCTTTCAAGGTGCAGTATTAGGACTGTCTGGAGGGATTGATTCAGCTTTAACCCTTGCTATTGCAGTTGATGCGCTAGGGAAAGATAAAGTTCAGGCAGTGATGATGCCATTTCGTTATACTGCCGATATTAGTATTGCTGATGCCAAAGAAGAAGCTGAAATATTAGGGGTTGAATTTGATATTGTTTCAATTGAGCCCATGTTTGATGCGTTTATGACATCCTTAAGTCCAATGTTTGTTGGTACGCCAAAAGATACTACTGAAGAAAATCTTCAAGCACGTTGTCGTGGTGTTGTTTTAATGGCACTATCAAATAAACGGCGCAGGCTGGTGCTGACAACGGGTAATAAAAGTGAAATGTCGGTAGGTTATGCAACTCTTTATGGAGATATGGCTGGTGGGTTTGATGTACTGAAGGATGTGCCTAAAACCATGGTTTTTGCTTTGTCAAAATATCGGAATACTCGTTCTTATGTTATTCCTGAAAGAGTGATCACTCGCCCTCCATCAGCAGAGTTGGCACCAGATCAGAAAGATGAAGACAGTTTACCACCTTATGATATTTTAGATGGAATTTTGAAAGGTTATGTCGAACTTGATCTTTCCGTTGAACAACTTATTGAGCAAGGTTATGATGAAGCAACTGTAAGGCGTGTTATTAAATTGGTTGATATAAATGAGTATAAACGTCGCCAATCAGCGGTCGGTCCGAAAATAACAGCTCGTAACTTTGGCAAAGGTCGCCGTTATCCTATTACTTCTGCTTTTGGATTTAAAAATTGGTGATCTTGAATTAAAGGTAAATTAAATATGAAAAAGATTGAAGCTATTATTAAACCATTTAAATTAGATGATATTCGAGAGGCACTTGCTGATCAAGGTATTACAGGTATGACAGTTACTGAAGTTAAAGGTTTTGGTCGTCAAAAGGGGCATACTGAACTTTATCGCGGTGCGGAATATATGGTTGATTTTCTGCCGAAGGTGAAAATTGAACTTATTGTGTCTGATGATATTTTAGAAATGTGTATTGAGACTATTATGAAGACAGCACAAACTGGTAAAATTGGTGATGGCAAAATTTTTGTTTATAACGTTGAACAAGTCATTCGTATTCGAACTGGCGAAATGGATGAATCTGCGATTTAGTTTAAATTACTGAATGTCAGGTCGTTCTTGTTTGAGTAGCTCAGAAGTCACAATACCTTGAATAGAACAAATAAGAAGGTTCATATTTGGGCTTTTTTCGAGTAATAGCAGTTTTTCGGTGGTATCTGGAGCTGGAATGGTTTTAACACCGACAACAGTTCCGGTATTTTTATGCCAAGTTTGGAGATCGTCATTAATATTACGAATCTTTGGATTTGCGATATACAGTAGGTTATCTTCCATATTTTTCCAATCTACAAAATTCAAAGCATCTTTGATTTGATTAATATCATTATCGATTATAAATCCCCAGAAATAATATTTTCCCATTTTGCCAAGATCCATGGCACTATCATAATAGCCAATGATTGTTAGATTTTTATAAGTCATAGGAGTTTTGAAATAAACGTAGTTTTTAGTTATATCAGAGCGATTTTCAATAACAATATTGGCTTGATTTTTATTAAAAACTTTTATATTAGTATATTTTTCTAGTTCATTTTTATTGCTATAAACTTCTTTAAAAAAATCAGAGTTGCAAAGCATTAACGAATCAATCAATGGCACTTTATCGGCTGATGCGATAAAAGAATAAAATATAAAAAATAGAGTAATGATGTTTTTTATCATATTGATTCGATTAGGCAAAATTTAGGTACCAAAATTAATGACCCCGTGATTGTATAATTATTACGACAGAATAACAATGTTAAAGCTATTTTCTTTTTTTTCTAGCTATTTAGCTTTGTCTTTCTTTGCTAAAACTCTTTACAAAAATTAATTTAATTTCACAAAAATATAATTTATCAAGTAATAATGTATTTTATGTTTATATATGGAATGCAGATCGCATATTTATGTATTAATTTAGAAATAGTTTGAATATAAAATAACTATAATTTAGATTAACTAGTAAGTTACTTCAGTTACTCAATAAAGTTTAGATGGAAATTAATTATGTGCTCAACATTTGCAAATCGAATTTTAACAGAGCTTTCTGACGTTGAAGATATTTCAATTAAAACGTTTTTTGGAGGATTTAGTGTTAATAGTAAAGATATAATGTTTGGTTGGGTTACCCAAAAAAGCTTTTATTTAAGAGGGCATCCAGATTATCGTTCACTTTTTATTGATTTGGGTATGCAGCCATTAAGTATAACGACAGGCATATCTACTAAATTGCTTGATTATTATAAGGTAGGTAATGAACTTTTTAAGGATCATAAAAAGTTGCTTTCTATGATACAGATGGTGATAAAGTATACTAAAAAAGAGCAATATGAAAAAAACGAAATCAAAGCAAAACGGATAAAAGAGTTGCCAAATATGACTTTGTCGTTAGAAAGGTTATTGTGTAGTGTTGGAATTAAAGATGTTGATACCTTTCAAAAGGTAGGTTATTTGAACGCATATTATAAAATAAAACAAAAAAAAGAAGCCATTTCCATTAATATATTGTTTGTTTTATATAGTTCTTTACATCGTTTTCATGTTGCAACCTTGTCCAAGGAGACTAAAAAAGAAATTGAACTCGAATATCAATGTTTTTTAAACCAGATGGATAATGACTCATATAAAGAATAATTTTGACTGGCTATGTTGATCAAAGTACTTATAATAATATCACCATAATAATAACAGTTATCTAAAAATGCTTTACGATGAAGTATAATTACATTTTTAGATAATTTTTTATGGTTGATATTATTTATGTTTTCTATCTACTATTTAGTTTAGTCAATTTGATGGTTTTCTACGTGGTGGACGTCTAAATGGTTTGGGATGAGGCAAATCAACCAGTAGCGCAGAAGGATCATATTGACTAACAGGAATAGCATGATCAATTGCTTTTTCAATAGCAGGTAAATTTTGTGAATAACGTTCACAGGCTAATGAAATTGAGTAACCTCCAGCTCCTGCACGCCCTGTTCTTCCAATTCGATGACGATAATCATCACAATCATCAGGCAGATCATAATTAAAAACGTGAGTAACATTAGGTATATGTAATCCTCTGGCTGCGACATCGGTAGCAACTAAAATATCAAGATGACCTTGGGTAAATTGTTCTAAAATTGATAAACGTTTTTTCTGAGCAATATCACCAGTTAATAATCCAACACGATGACCATCAGCGATAAGGTGCCGCCAAATCTTTTCGCAAGTTACTTTGGTATTAGCAAACACAATGCAACGATCAGGCCATTCTTCCTCAATTAGTGTTTGTAAAAGTGCTAATTTATCTTCGTTAGATGGGAAAAATAGTTCTTCTTTAATGCGATGCCCAATTTTTTGTTCTGGTTCAACTTCAATATACTGAGGATTATTCATATGCTCAAAGGCTAATTCACGCACGTTGTGTGTTAATGTTGCAGAAAACAACATGGTTAATCTTTTTTGTGGTGGTGTCATATGTTTGAAAACCCAACGTATGTCACGGATAAATCCTAAATCAAACATGCGATCGGCTTCGTCTAATACGACAACTTGAATTGCGTCTAAATTAATATAATTTTGCTTTGCATAATCAATCAATCGTCCTGTTGTGGCAATTAAAATATCGACCCCTGTGGAAAGCATTTTTAATTGTTTATCATAGCCATCACCACCAAAAGCTAATCCTAATTTTAATCCTGTTTCTTCAGATAGCCGTTCAGCGTCATGGTATATTTGTACAACTAATTCGCGTGTAGGGGCAATAATTATTGCTCTTGGTTGATTTATTCTGTGATCAGATAAAGGCTCATGATTCAACAAGTGATTAAATGTTGATGCTAAAAACGCCATGGTTTTGCCTGTTCCTGTTTGTCCTTGCCCAGCAATATCCATTCCGTTAGTGGTTAGCGGTAATGTCTTTTCTTGAATTGGTGTGCAATAAACAAATCCTTTTTTTTCAAGTGCTTTTAACACTGAAGGATGAAGAGGAAATTGGCTAAAAGTTGTTTTGGTAAGATATGATTGAATCATTATTGTTGTGAATATAATTATCAGAATTGTAAGATTATAACACACTAAATATAGTGACATCACTAATAATTATATCCTATTATACTAATTGCTAGTAGAGAAATTCAAAGTAATCTATTATGGTAAAAAGTAAAATTGTAGGAGACAAAAATGAGTGATAATATCGTTCAGTTATCAGAAGCAACTTTTGATAAAGTAGTTAATGAATCATCGAAACCAGTACTCGTTGATTTTTGGGCTTCATGGTGTGGGCCTTGTAAAATGGTTGCTCCGATTTTGGAAGAAATAGCTCAAGAATATAGCGATAAGATAGTTATTGCCAAATTGAATATTGAAGAAAATCCCAATATAGCACCTAAATTTGGTATACGAGGTATTCCTACTTTATTGATTTTCAAAAACGGACAAGTAGCTGCCACTCAAGTAGGAGCTTTATCTAAAGCTCAACTTAGAGATTTTATTAATCCTCAATTGTAATAGTTACTTTATGTTTTTATAATATGGTTAATAGAGTAATGAATTTTGCATTACTCTTTTTTTGTGTCTTTAATTTTACTAGATTTATTAATTTATAATAGTTATATTCAATTAATTGTAGACAAATTAATGATTTTAGTGTAATCTGTGCTTCTCTTACATGTATCCCTTTCTGTAATTCATTGTTTTTATTGGTAAAGTGGTGAAATTCTATATTCAAATGTTCAATTATCATCAAAAGCTTAGCAATCGATTGAATTTAAGTGTTGTAAGAGAGCTTTTTTATAAGCGAATTAAACAAATATACAAAAATAATATTAAATTGCAAACATATCAATTTTATCCTCAAGAATTTTTAACATTATGAATTTAACTGAATTAAAAAACACTTCTGTTTCCGAGCTTGTAGCGCTTGGAGAAAAAAAGATGGGGCTTGAAAATCTTGCCCGACTTAGAAAACAAGACATTATTTTTGCAATCTTAAAACAACATGCCAAAAGTGGTGAAGATATTTTTGGTGATGGCGTACTGGAAATTTTGCAAGATGGATTTGGCTTTTTGCGTTCAGCTGATAGCTCTTATTTAGCTGGTCCTGATGATATTTATGTATCACCAAGTCAGATTCGACGATTTAATTTAAGGACTGGTGATACCATTGCAGGTAAAATCCGTCCGCCAAAAGAAGGTGAACGATATTTTGCTTTGTTAAAAGTAAATGAAGTAAATCACGATAAACCAGAAGATGCCCGCAATAAAATTCTTTTCGAAAACTTAACTCCACTTCATCCAAATTCTCGTTTACGAATGGAACGAGGTAACGGTTCTACCGAAGATATCACCGCAAGAGTTCTTGATTTAGCATCACCAATTGGTAAAGGTCAACGTGGCTTGATTGTTGCACCACCAAAAGCAGGTAAAACAATGCTTTTACAAAATATTGCACAAAGCTTAGCGGTTAATCATCCTGAATGCGAGTTAGTTGTATTAATGATTGATGAGCGTCCCGAAGAAGTGACCGAAATGCAGCGTCTAGTTAAAGGTGAAGTTGTTGCATCGACATTCGATGAACCAGCAGCAAGACATGTTCAAGTTGCTGAAATGGTTATTGAACGCGCAAAACGTTTGGTTGAACATAAAAAAGATGTGATTATTTTATTAGATTCGATCACCCGTTTGGCTCGTGCATACAATACAGTTGTTCCTTCATCAGGTAAAGTGTTGACTGGTGGTGTGGATGCGAATGCATTACATCGTCCGAAACGTTTTTTTGGTGCAGCACGTAATGTGGAAGAAGGTGGTAGTTTAACAATTATTGCAACAGCATTGATTGATACTGGCTCTAAAATGGATGAAGTTATCTATGAAGAGTTTAAAGGTACCGGTAATATGGAAGTCCATTTATCGCGTAAAATTGCTGAACGTCGTGTGTTTCCTGCTATTGACTTTAATCGTTCTGGTACACGTAAAGAAGATCTAATGACTTCGCCTGATGAACTACAAAAAATGTGGATTTTACGCAAAATTCTTAACCCAATGGGTGAGACTGATGCAATGGAGTTCTTGATCGATAAACTTGCCATGACTAAAACTAATGATGAGTTTTTCGAAATGATGAAACGTTCATGATTTATTCAGTTGATAGTAAATATCATTAAAGTCATGAAAAAGAGCCGTATTGTATTCTGATACGGCTTTTTTTATGGCAAAATATAGCGTAATTTATAAAACTTAATTAAGTTTTAGGTGTTGTTAAAACCTTATGGTTAAGGTTATAGAGGTTTAATAAAGGAGCCAAATCATGTCAAAACAACAAATCGGTGTTATTGGAATGGCAGTTATGGGGCGAAATCTTGCGCTCAATATTGAAAGTCGAGGATTTTCTGTTGCTATTTATAATCGCTCTAAAGATAAAACAGAACAAGTCATGGCTGAACATTCTGATAAGAAATTGGTTCCTTATTATACAATTGAAGATTTTGTCAATTCTTTAGAAAAACCACGCCGTATCCTGATTATGGTGCAAGCAGGTAAAGGTACCGATGCAGTAATTGATGAGTTGCGTCCACTTTTAGATAAAGGTGATATTATTATCGATGGCGGGAATGCTTATTTTGAAGATACAATTCGTCGAAACAAAACATTGTTAGCAGAAGGATTTAACTTTATTGGTACTGGTGTTTCAGGTGGCGAAGAGGGAGCGCTAAAAGGTCCATCAATTATGCCTGGTGGGCAAAAAGAGGCTTATGAATTAGTTGCACCAATATTAGAGAAGATTGCTGCTAAAGCTAATGGTGAGCCTTGTGTTGCTTATATAGGTCCAAATGGCGCTGGTCATTATGTAAAAATGGCTCATAACGGCATTGAGTATGGCGATATGCAACTGATAGCTGAAAGCTATTCGGTATTAAAACATGCTGTTGGTTTAACTAATGATGAACTTGCTGAGGTGTTTACAGATTGGAATAAAGGCGAGTTAGACAGTTATTTAATCGAAATTACCGCTGATATCTTTAAGCATAAAGACGAAAACGGTAATTATTTAATTGATGTGATTTTAGATGCGGCAGGCAATAAAGGTACAGGTAAATGGACCAGCCAAAGTGCTTTAGATTTGGGTGAGCCTTTATCTTTAATCACTGAGTCTGTATTTGCTCGTTATCTATCAGCAATTAAAGATCAGCGAGTTGCGGCGGCAAAAGTGTTAAAAGGTCCTCAAAAAGCGCCTTATAGTGGTGATAAGCAGGAGCTCATAGAAAAAGTCCGTAAAGCACTGTATATGGGTAAAATTATCTCTTATGCACAAGGTTTTGCACAGCTAAAAGCTGCTTCTCATAAATATCAATGGAATTTAAATTATGGTGAAATAGCTAAGATTTTTAGAGCAGGGTGTATTATTCGTGCACAGTTTCTTCAAAAAATTACTGATGCTTATGCCGATAATAATGAGATTGATAATTTATTGTTAGCGCCTTATTTTAATCAAACAGTTGAGGCTTACCAACAATCATTACGTGATGTGGTATCTTTAGCGGTACAACAAGGTATTGCTGTTCCAACACTTTCAGCAGCGATTGCTTATTATGATAGTTATCGATCAGCGGTATTACCAGCTAATTTGATTCAAGCTCAGAGAGATTATTTTGGTGCTCATACCTATGAGCGTATTGATAAAGAAGGTGTGTTCCATACCGATTGGTTAAATATTGAATCTTAATATTTTCAATTTATAATCTTATTTTGCTATACAAGAGTGCAAGTAAGTTTGCACTTTTGTATAGCTTTTTCCCCTTTTGTATCTCAATATTTCATAACTCCTTGTCATTATTGATTTTAAATTTGTCAAGTGATTTCATTTATTAAAAAGCCTAGAAAAACACTATATATTGTGTATAATTGAATATTATTTACTATATATAGTGTTATTTAAGCGGTAGAAAACCTCGGGATTATATCAAAAAACTAATGATTTGATAAAAAATGAATAATAACAACGAATATTAATGTTGGTATAACACCTGTGACTAACGCGAGTTATTGATGGATATTGAGGAGTATATATGCCTGTAGTAATAAAACGAGATGGTTGTCAAACTGCATTTAATGAGACTCGAATTAAAGATGCAATTGTCAAAGCAGCTGTGGCGACGAATGTTCATGATCCTGATTATTGCGAAACGGTTGCTCGTGTTGTTACTAATCAAATGAGCGAACGTGAAAGTGTTGATATCAACGAAATTCAAAATGCAGTTGAAAATCAGTTAATGTCAGGCCCTTATAAAAAATTAGCGAGAACTTATATTGAGTATCGCCATGATCGTGATCGTGCTCGAGAAGAACGTAGCCGTCTAAATCAGGATATTCGAGGACTAATTGAGCAAAGTAATGTCGCCATTTTAAATGAAAATGCTAACAAAGATAGCAAGGTGATTCCAACTCAACGTGATTTACTTGCGGGTATTGTAGCAAGGCATTATGCAAAGCAGTATTTATTACCTAAAGATATTTCTCGTGCTCATGATTGTGGTGAAATTCATTATCATGATTTAGATTATGCGCCATTCTTTCCTATGTTTAACTGTATGTTAATTGACTTAGATGGTATGTTAACAAATGGTTTTAAAATGGGTAATGCTGAGATTGAGCCTCCAAAATCAATTGCTACAGCAACTGCGGTAACTGCACAAATTATAGCGCAAGTGGCTAGCCATATTTATGGTGGCACGACCATTAATCGTATCGATGAAGTTTTAGCAAAGTTTGTTACTATTAGTTATAACAAACACAAACAAGTTGCTGAAGAATGGAATATCCCAAATCCAGAAGCTTATGCTGAAAGCCGAACTCAAAAAGAGTGTTATGATGCGTTTCAATCTCTTGAATATGAAGTAAACACCTTACACACTGCTAATGGACAAACTCCGTTTGTTACTTTTGGTTTTGGTTTAGGAACTAGTTGGGAATCACGCTTAATTCAAGAGTCTATTTTAAAAGTTCGTATCAAAGGATTAGGTAAAAATCATAAAACAGCAGTTTTTCCAAAACTTGTTTTTGCCATTAAAGATGGTATTAACCATAAACAGGGCGATGTTAATTATGATATTAAGAAACTTGCACTTGAGTGTGCAAGTAAACGGATGTACCCAGATATTTTAAATTACGATAAAGTTGTTGAAGTGACGGGTTCATTTAAAACGCCAATGGGTTGTCGAAGTTTCTTGGGCGTTTATGAAGAAAACGGCCAGTTAATTCATGATGGGCGCAATAATTTAGGTGTAATTAGTCTAAATTTGCCTCGTATAGCTATTGAAGCTAAAGGTGATGAAGCTCGATTTTGGGAAATTTTAGATAAACGTTTAGAACTATGTAAAAAAGCATTAATGACGCGTATTGCTAGACTTGATGGCGTAAAAGCAAGAGTGGCACCAATTTTATATATGGAAGGTGCTTGTGGTGTAAGACTTAACGAAGATGACAATGTTTCTGAAATTTTCAAAAATGGGCGAGCTTCAATTTCTTTAGGTTATATTGGTCTTCATGAGACATTAAATGCACTTTACGGAAATCAAACGCATCCATTTGATAGTGATAAATTACGCGAAAAAGGTGTGGCAATTGTTAAGCGTTTACGTAATGCGGTGGATCAATGGAAGAACGAAACCGGTTATGGGTTTAGTTTATATAGCACACCAAGCGAAAATTTATGTGATCGATTTTGCCGACTTGATACGGCTGAATTTGGTGTAATTCCAGGTGTTACTGATAAAGGTTATTACACTAACAGTTTCCATCTTGATGTTGAGAAAAAGGTTAATCCGTACGAAAAAATTGAATTTGAAAAACCTTATCCTCAAGTTGCTAATGGTGGTTTCATCTGTTATGGCGAATATCCAAATATGATTAACAATATCAAAGCATTAGAAGATGTTTGGGATTATAGTTATTCACGAGTTCCTTATTATGGGACTAATACGCCAATAGATGAATGTTATGAATGTGGTTATACTGGTGAATTTTCTTGTACCAGTAAAGGCTTTGTTTGTCCAAGTTGTGGTAATCATGATTCTTCAAAAGTATCGGTTACTCGTCGTGTTTGTGGATATTTAGGTAGTCCTGATGCTCGCCCATTCAATTCAGGTAAACAAGAAGAAGTAAAACGTCGAGTTAAACATTTAAATAATGGTCAAATTGGTTAATAATCAATAAATATTTATGAATTATCATCGTTATTATCCTGTCGATGTTGTTAATGGGGAAGGAACTCGCTGTGTTCTTTTTGTTGCCGGGTGTGTACATCAGTGCCCAGGTTGCTATAACAAAAGTACATGGGGAGTAAATTCTGGTTTACCATTTACACAAGCACTTGAAGATCAAATCATTAAAGATTTACAAGATACTGAAATAAAACGTCAAGGATTATCGCTTTCTGGCGGTGATCCTTTGCATCCTAAAAACGTTGCAACTATATTAAAACTGGTCCAACGTGTTAAATCTGAGTGCGATAATAAAGATATTTGGCTTTGGACTGGGTATAAGCTTGATGAGTTAACTGCTGAACAACAAGCAGTTATTCCTTATATTGATGTGTTAATTGATGGAAAATTTGTGCAGGAACTTGCTGATCCTCGTCTATTATGGCGAGGAAGCAGCAATCAAGTTATCCATCGTTTTAAATAAAATCATGGGCTAATTAGTGAGATTTATGTAAATTTAGAAGATAAGAAATAGCTTCTCGGTAGTTAATTTCAAGATTTTCGCTACTTGATGAAGTGATATGCAAATCAGTAATTTTGCCATTATGAATTCCATAAACCCAACCATGCAAATTAATCTTTTGACCTCGTTGCCATGCAGATTGAATAATTGTAGAGTGTCCAAGATTGTAGACTTGTTCGATTACATTAAGTTCACATAAAACATCCAGACGGATATCGGGAGGAAATTCCCCTAGAAGTGAGCTGTTTCGAAACCAAAGATCACGAATATGCAGTAACCAGTTATTAATTAGCCCTAAATCAGGATTTTCAACCGCATCACGAATTCCACCACAACCTAAATGACCACAAACAATGATATCTTCAATTTTAAGTACATCCACTGCATATTGAACGACAGATAAACAGTTTAAATCAGTGTGTATTACAAGATTACCGACATTACGATGCACAAATAACTCACCTGGCTTTAACTTAATGAGTTTTTCTGCTGACACACGACTGTCTGAACAGCCGATCCATAAAAATTTAGGATTTTGTTCAACTGCAAGTTGTTTAAAAAATTCAGGATCTTCTTGCTCTATTTTTTCTGACCATTCATGGTTAAAACGGATCAAATCGTTTACATCAAACATAATTAATATTTCCCAATATATTTCATTATTATTTTTTATTTTAAGTTATTCAATATGCTGAATCTTACTTTTCATTATTAATTTACGCCACAAAGGAGTTGTTAATAGTTTGGCTTTAACAATTTTACTATAAAGTTTGAAGCGTAATGGTATTGTACGTTGATAATAACATTTATTAGGTTTTGGATGGCCACTATTTAATATTTTACTTAAAATTTCAGCGCTATCTAAAGCATAGCTAATACCTTCTAACGAACTTGCACTAATAAAACCAGCAGCTTCACCAATTAAAAAAATATTTTCATTACCAGTATAAAAATCACGTAGCCGATTTGGATAAACCACTAAACATTTTTCTGTTTTGAGAGGTTTGCCAAAAATAAAACCTTGTGTAGTCAATTTTTCTTTTAATTGTTCAAAATTTTGATTCGCTACTTTTTTAGGAAAAGCACCGCCAAAGATAAAATAACCATTTTTTGAAATACTCCACGAGTAACAATTTGTTAATTCATTGTCGAATATACAAGAATTAAATGGAGTTGGATGTTGCTCTATAAACCATTGTTGTATCGCTACATATTGTCTTATCGTATGTTGAGGATATCGCATTCGTCTAACCAGAGAATTGGCGCCGTCAGCACCAACCACATATTGAGCAGTGGCGTTGTGTTCATTTTTATTTTCATCAAGATAAGTGATCTGATAACCATCAATAATACGTCTTACTTCTTTACAGAGTGTATTATGAAGAACGGTTACATTTGATGGTATTAGTGATTTTAGCCACAGATCAAATTTGTGCCTATCAAAACTCACATAACTTCGCTGATAGTTGCGAATAAGTTTGGTTTGTAAGTCATAAGTTCTGACACTAAAAATTTGAGGATCAGTTAAAATACCAGCTGGTAAGTTTATATTTTGCCTAGCAAAGGCTTTTTGAGCATCATCTGCTAATAGCCCACCACAAGGTTTATGAAATCCTTCATTTCCCGTTTTATGCTTTGTATCTAATGCAATGACTTTGAATGAAGGACTCAGTAAACGGGCTAGCGTACTGCCAGCTGGTCCAAGGCCTATAATTGCGATATCGTAATCCATGTTATTGTATAGTTTGTTTTATCATGTTAAAAAACCGTTTATGTTAGCAAATTAAATTATGTGTGACTATTAAAGATGAGAGTTTACCTATGCCAGTTAACTTGTAAAAAAGTTTCCGGTAACTATATATTTCAGTATAAAATTAGATGTAATTGTTATTTTTTAATGAATTTATTTTTGTTATTAATCTGACTTGTTTTTGCAAGTGAATCAAATATATTTTTTCCTCGACTGAATATTATCGTATTGATATAAGGACATCTTGCGGTATATGTCATATAACCCAAATTATATGTAAAAATAATATATTCACTATAAAGCGCTAATTCGTTTGAATCAATCATTGATTAATCGTAATTATTTACTAGATTCAAAATAAGATAAATTTTTAACTCATTGATTTAAATTTGTTTTTATTGATCTCAAAAAAGTGATATTTTCAATTTTTAATGAAATTCATTTAACTATTAGTAAATAGCTTCTATAATAATCGCCAATTTATCACGCATAAGAGTTAACAATGGAAAAGTTTCACGTAACAGGACCAACATCGCTAAATGGCGAAGTGGTTATTTCTGGCGCAAAAAATGCTGCGCTACCCATTTTATTTTCTGCAATTTTGGCAGAAAAACCAGTAGAACTTCGAAATGTTCCTAAGTTAAAAGATATCGATACTACTTTGGAATTGCTAGGCCAGCTAGGTGTAAAATATGAACGAAATGATGCTATTCACCTTGATGCAGGTCATCTGAATAACTACTGTGCACCTTATGAGCTAGTAAAAACTATGCGTGCTTCAATTTGGGCTTTGGGTCCCCTTGTTGCTCGTTTTGGGCAAGGACAAGTTTCATTACCTGGCGGTTGTGCTATTGGTGCAAGGCCTGTTGATCTTCATATTAGTGGTCTTGAACAACTTGGTGCGACAATCACACTTGATGAAGGCTATGTTAAAGCGTCGGTCAATGGAAAACTAAAAGGTACTCATATTGTCATGGATAAAGTAAGTGTTGGTGCGACCGTTACGATTATGTCAGCCGCAACTTTGGCTGAAGGCAAAACTGTCATCGAAAATGCAGCATGTGAACCTGAAATTGTTGATACCGCTAAGTTCCTAAATATGTTAGGCGCTAAAATTACTGGTGCAGGTACAATGCGTATTGAGATAGAAGGGGTTGAACGTTTAGGTGGTGGTATACATGAAATAGTTCCTGATCGTATTGAAACTGGGACTTTTTTAGTTGCGGCAGCTATATCTAGAAGTAAAATCACTTGCCGTAAAACCGATCCAACCCTACTTGATGCGGTGCTTTCTAAATTGAAGGAAGTTGGTGCCAAGATTGAGGTAGGTGAAGATTGGATTTGTTTAGATATGCAAGGAAGAAGGGCTAAAGCTGTTAACATTCATACTGCTCCGCATCCAGGTTTTCCTACTGATATGCAAGCACAATTCTCATTGCTAAATATGGTTGCTGAAGGTACAGGAATCATTAAAGAAACTATTTTCGAAAATCGATTTATGCATGTTCCTGAGCTAATTCGCATGGGTGCAAAGGCAGAAATTGAAGGTAATACCTTAATTACCCATGGTGTTGAAACATTGAGCGGTGCACAAGTAATGGCGACGGATTTGCGGGCGTCAGCGAGTCTAGTTTTAGCTGGTTGTATTGCTGAAGGTTTAACCACTGTTGATCGTATTTACCATATAGATCGAGGCTATGACAATATTGAAGCAAAATTAAGAAAATTAGGCGCCAATATTGAAAGGGTGAAATAATTCATTTTCGCTAAAAAATTAATAAGTTGTTTTTTCAAAAGGAGCGTAATGATGACAAAGCAAGCATTGGTGTTTTTATCGAATGGTTGTGAAGAAACAGAAGCGGTAACCACTATTGATTTATTAACCCGAGCTGATATTAAAGTTACTACTGCAAGTATTTCAAGTTCTCGTGAAATTGAATGTTCTCGAGGAGTAACCATTTTGGCAAAAAAAATGCTTTCGGATGTTCAATACATTGATTTTGATGTTGTTGTTTTACCAGGAGGTGTTAAAGGTGCTGAAAATTTTCGAGATTGCCCATTGTTAATCGAAAAATTGAAACAAACGCACCAAAGTGGTGGTATTGTTGCTGCAATCTGTGCCTCTCCAGCTATGGTTTTACAACATCATAACTTATTTCCACACGCATATATGACTGGTTATCCAACCACTAAAGAGGCGTTTAAAAATTGGAAGTCCGATAGAGTTTATTTTGATGAGTTGTATAAAGTTATTACTAGCCAAGGTCCCGCAACGTCTATTGATTTTGCTTTAAAAATTATAGATGCGTTGTTAGGCCGAATAAAAGCAGCTGAGATTGCTCAGCAATTAGTTCTTCCTTTGGGAATTGAATCCTATCAATAAATAGGTACTAAATGTCAAATTCACATTTGTATGAAAAATTAGTTAAAAGAGTGACGCTAGGCGCTGTTTCAATCTCTATTTCCTTAATTTTAATTAAATTTATTACTTGTTGGTTTACTGGTTCAATAAGTTTATTTGCTTCATTATTAGATTCAAGTATCGATTTACTTGCTTCAGGTGTTAACTTTTTTTTAGTTCGTTATGCACTAAAGCCCGCAGATGCTGATCATACTTTTGGTCATGGCAAGGCCGAATCTTTGGCCGCATTATTACAAAGTGCGTTTATTATAGGTTCTGCAATAATTTTATTACTTTCTAGTACTCGCTCTTTTATTTATCCGAATGAACTGCAGGAACCTTTATTGGGGATTATTGTTTCAACTGTTTCTGCTGTAGTGACATGCATTCTTGTTTTGTATCAAAGATATGTTGTAAAAATCACTAAAAGTAATGCTATTCAAGCCGATATGTTGCACTATTCTTCCGACATGCTGTTGAATATTGCTGTTATAATTGCACTTTGTTTAAGTTGGTATGGCATTACTTATGCTGATGCGGCCTTTGCATTTTTTATTGCTTTGTATATTTGTTATAATGCTTATCATATTGCACATAATGCAATTAAAGACCTATTAGATCACGCCTTACCAGATAATGATAATTTGCGAATAGCTGAAATTGTGGCTTCATATCCAGATGTAAGAGGTTTTCATGATCTAAAGACCCGCCAAGCAGGCCCTCTTAAATTTATTCAATTGCATCTTGAATTAGACGATGATATGCCTTTAATCACTGCTCATGCCATTGCTGATGCTATTGAAAAACATATTTCTAAAGAATTTTCTCCTGCAACAGTGATTATTCATCAAGATCCAATTTCTGTTGTACCCATCGAAATGATGAAGTAGAAAACTTAATCAAAAATAGCTTTTATTGTCTATTGTTAGATATCTGTTAAGACTCTATAATAACTAAAAGTTAATAATTTGGAGTTATTTATATGATAAAAAAAATAGGTATTTTAACCAGTGGTGGCGACGCTCCAGGAATGAATGCAGCTATTCGAGGTGTAGTGAGAACAGCATTATCAGAAGGGTTGGATGTTTTTGGTGTTTATGATGGTTATATGGGACTTTGCGAAGATCGCATTGTTCAATTAAAGCGTTCAAGTGTATCTGATATTATTACTCGTGGTGGTACATTTCTTGGATCGGCTAGATTTCCAGAATTTAAAGATAAAGCTGTAAGACAAAAAGCCATTGCTAATCTAAAAAAACATCAAATTGATGCTTTAGTCGTTATTGGTGGTGATGGTTCATATATGGGCGCAATGCGATTAACTGAAGAAGGTTTTCCATGTATTGGTTTACCAGGAACCATTGATAATGATATTCGTGGTACTGATTATACTATAGGTTATTTTACTGCGCTTAGTACTGCTGTTGAAGCAATTGATAGATTACGTGATACTTGTTCTTCACATAACCGAATTTCAGTTATTGAAATAATGGGGCGAGATTGTGGTGATTTAACCTTAAATGCAGCAGTTGCTGGTGGTTGTGAATTTATGATTATTCCAGAGGTTTCTTATACGAAGGAAGATCTAATCGAAGAAATTAAACTAGGCTTTGCAAAAGGTAAAAAACATGCAATTGTGACTGTTACAGAACATATGTGTGATGTAAATCAACTTGCAGTAGACATTGAAGCTGCTGTTCATCACGAAACTCGTGCCACAGTATTAGGGCACGTTCAACGTGGTGGTTCTCCTGTCCCTTATGATCGTATTTTGGGGTCTCGTATGGGGGCTTATGCTGTTGAATTACTGCTACAAGGCTATGCAGGTAGAAGCGTTGGCGTACAAAATGGTAAATTAGTACATCACGATATTATAGATGCTATCAATAATATGAAGCGTCCATTTGATATGGATCTATACAATACAGCCAAACGATTATTTTAAATGTTAATTTTGCCATTTAAGCATAATTAGTATTAGATAAATATCTGATTGTTTTATTAATAGGTGAACTGGTAAAAATGATATTTTATGACAGTCACCTATTTGTTTATCTACTAACTCCTTTAAAATGAGTCGATATGGAATTAGGCTGCTTTTAATAATAAAAGAGTTTTTATTTATCAAGTATGGATGTGAATCACAGTAAACTAATTACAATGTTATATTGGTAATTTTATGGCACTACATTTTTTAGAAGATAATGATCGTTTTTATGCTTGTGATGCTAATAATAAAGAAATAGCTGAAATGACCTTTACAAGGGTCGGAAAAGATAAAGCTACTATTAATCATACTTATGTTGATTCTGCGTATCGTGGTCAAGGTATTGCAGATAATTTATTAGACCTTGTAGTAGAAAAATTACAGCAAGAAAAGCGTGAGATTATTCCTATTTGCTCGTTTGCTATTAAGAAATTAACTAGAAAATCAGATTGAAAGGTACTACCCTAAATTTTGTGTATTTACCTATTCAATATTCAAGGTGACGGTTGATTCTGTCACCAAATTTTATAATGAACCGACTTATGGCACTTTTTTAGTTTTGGATTGATATAGACAATTTATTACAAGCGTGTGGTATTGTCCAAAAAATGACTTTTTTAACTGAGTTATCTGTTTGTAAAACTTTACATTTCTTGATGATATGGCGAATAGGACTGTTTAAAGACTCTATTGCATTGGTGATGAAATTCGCTTTCAAATCTTTTGTTATCGCTTTGTGGTCTTGGTATGTCCACACTTTGACTTGTTAAACATTTCGACACTAATAACTAATGTATCGTAACAGCAGCATAAGCTGCTATTAAAACTTATGCATTTTGATAAAACTTTCCTGGATTCAAACATGAAGTGCAATTTTAAACACGGTGGAGTGAAGAAAGTAGAAAGGTGATTTATACTAGCACCTTCGCACCACCACAGTTTGGAGATTGCTATGTATTATAATCACCTTTCTAGGAAGGAAAGATACCAAATTTTCGTATTATTACAAGCCGGAAAGAATAAAAAAGAGATAGCCCAGCTACTCAATAGACATCCTTCGACAATAAGTCGAGAGATAAAAAGAAACTCAAAACCTAATCAAGCCTATCAAGCACATGATGCGGTAACCCTAGCTAGGAAAAGGCGGAAAAACAGCGGTAATGGTAAGCCAATAGAGTCTTCGGTATGGCGCCAAGTTGAAAAATACCTCATGCTT
>NZ_LZHJ01000107.1:0-623 GCF_001690815.1 Gilliamella sp. GillExp13
TACTGAAGTACTTGATTTATATCTTTTTAACAACTTAGCACAAGCAAGGTGAATAACCGAAGAATGGCTAACGATTTATAACACCGAAAGACCGCATGAGGCATTAAATAACATGACACCGATTGAGTATAAAACACTAAAACAAGCAGCTTAATTTTCTACGTGAGTTGTGTACTAAGTTTGGGGCATTTACAAGACCGCCGATATAAACGGTCAATTAAACAACGTCCAAGTTATGTAGAAAGCCGGAAAACGCGAGGACATTGGGAGGGAGATACGATTATTAGCCGTAAAGACAAGCAAGCATTGGTGACATTAGTTGAACGCAAAACAGGGCTAGTATTAATTGGGCGCCTCAATCAACGTACCGCCTCCGAAACGAGAGATATGATAATAAAATTGCTAACGCCGTTTGAAAAAATGGTTAAAAGCATCACCTTTGATAATGGAACCGAATTTAATTATCATCATGCTATTGAGTATTATTTAAACACCACCGTGTACTTTGCGGAGCCTTATAAAAGCTGGCAAAGAGGCACAAATGAAAACACCAATGGCTTAATACGTCAGTTTATACCTAAGTCAGCGGCCATTTCAGTAGTTGACGACAAACAGATAAAGAA
>NZ_LZHJ01000108.1:0-35210 GCF_001690815.1 Gilliamella sp. GillExp13
TTTTAGTACCGCCTCTATAGTTTCTAATAAACTGCCGAGCATTTCTGTAAGCAGTGTAGATTTGACAGCAGCCAGCACCATCTGCGCCATTTTTTAAAACTTGTAATGTCCCAGATTCGTTGACCGGATAGTTGTTTTCAGTAGTCGCCTGAACGTTTCGACCTTGAAAATAAACACCTTCCCTTAAACCCGTTAGATCGTTTATATTTGCATTCGCTAAATCACCAAACAACTGTACTGCGTCGCCTTCTTTTAGTGCTGATTTATTGTTAATTGTGACATCATCAACATCTAGAAAACACCATTGTTTTTTATCTGTTATATATGCTAATTTTGTTGACCATTTTTCTATTTGCTCATCGTAAAAAATAAATGACAAGCTATTACTCAGCGTACGTAATACAAACTCGTCATTACTTTCTTCATATTTAAATTTAATGCCGGCTGACTCAGCAGACATACGTAATTGCCCCGTCATTTCATCGCCTGATTTTTTAACTGCGTTATCTATTAAATTAGATAATTGTTTTTGTGATTTTATTATTACTTTTTGCCCGTCGGGCGCTATTAATTCAACATCTCCTGAACCAGTTAAGATTTTTTGCCAACCATCTAACTGTTGCTGATGATACGCTAGCGATGATGCTATTTCTAAAGCAAATTGCTCAATAGAAACTGATGGCGATGTTGGGATTTTATACGTTTTATCTTTTGCTGTTACGCCGTTATAATTTTCCGCTAATGTTAATCTCGTATCAGATTGAACTGATGCAATTTCATATATTTCAACTTGATTTGATGATTGCAGAATAAGCATTCCTCCGGCAGATACACCTGATAACGGATTAGACCATTTTGTTCCAATGCCTGTTACTGTATCACTGTTTTTTGTTACATTTATTTTACCTGTTGTATACCACATAATTTTCCTTAAATTTTAAATATAAAAAAACCGCTGCATGAGCGGTTTGTTCTGATGGATTGTTAATTAATCAAGAAAACCATTCGAGTTGTTCATTAACAAAGTTAGCGAATTAAAAGAGACTTTACATTGACTCACAAATGAATGTTTACTACGCTCACCAATTAATTGAATATTAATTCTACTGCCAAGTAGGAGCGGAGGAACTGGCACGCATAAATTATCTATTTTCCCGTTATTAATGAATTGATTAATATTAAAAGAAAATTGATTGTTAAATAAAAATTGTAGCGTTACCTCAGATTCATTGCCATTTGTGCATTCAATCCGTGTTGTTCCTGCAAAACACAGCGTTTGCCAACACCCATTCCCCTCAACTGTCATTATGTGCACCGAATTTAGCGGAGGATTAAATCCAAATCCCAAATGAACATCACGAACGTAGTTTTTGGCTGAGAGTATATTGCCTTTAACTTGCGCAACATTTAGTGTGCCTTTAATCTCGCAATTTTCATTAATCACAACATTGTTTAATTGCCCAGAAGTTGCTTGTAATTTTCCAGAAATATCAGCGTTGACAGCCTTCAAAGTTCCGGTATCTTTAGATAACTGCCAACCTTTTTTACCATCAACAAAATTATCAGACTGAATGATGTTGCTGATTTTCGCATTAGTTATTGATCCATCTTTAATGTGTGCATCTGTTATTGAGCCTCTTCCAATAGCCGTATCGTTGATAATCACTTGATTGCCGTGAGTAGTGAAAATTACTTGAGGGTCACCGCCTGCGGCATTCATAATTGAAAAACGATCTTGTAAGAAAACAACATTCGATTGAATACCTTCATCAGTGTTTTCAACCCCCATAGTCATGCCTGCAATATACTGTTGCCCTTTATCATCAACCTGAACTTTCATTGTCCTATATGCTGATAATTTCCCGTTTGTATCTTGAACAGCTTTTGATACGTCAGTAACTTGAGCTGATACCTCGCCAATATTCGTATTGATTGAATTAATAGCATCCGCTTGAGCTGAGATTTTCTCGCCTTGTTGCGTTACCTTTGTGCTCATTTGGTTAATAGAGCTAGCATTATTTTTAACACTATTATTGACGTCATCTATCGATGATGATAATTGGGTTAAAGTATTGCTTTGAGTTTCAAGCGACTCTCCTTGTTTTATTACAACTTGCTTTAAATCAATTATTTCACCTTTAGCATCCCCAAGTCCTGCGCTAAGTTTTACCATATTCTCAGCAACAACATGAATTTCTTGTTGGTTTTTACCGTCATTTTTACGACGTTCAACTGACTCGTTATCAGTATTAAGTGCATTTTTGATTGTCGCTAATGATTGAGTTGATGATGTTACACTGCTGTGAGCATTAACTGAATCTATTGTCGTATCCAAATGATTTAATGATGATGAAATAGATTCAATATCATCACCTTGTTTTTCAACCTTAGTGCTGAGTGAGTTAATTGCATTGGCATTTGCTTTAACATTTTTATTGACTGCGTCAACGTTATTATTGGTTAAATCTAAACTTGCACCTAATGAATTAATAGCGTCAGACTGTAAACTTAGTTTTTCACCTTGTTTTATTGTTGTTTGCTTAAGTTCATCAATATTAGCTTTAGCCCCATCCAAAGTTGAAGATATTTCAGTAAGCTCAATCGCCGTAGCTTCATGTTCTGATACAATTAGTGCTTTAGTTTCTTTTATTTCTGCACTAACATTACCTACTTCATTACGCCATTTTTTCGAATCCACATCATTAGCTAATGCATTCTCAATAATTGATTTTGAGTTTTTAATTGAAGATAATGCATTTTCTACAATGCGTTTACTTTGATTTGCTAATTCATTAGCCTGTTTATCAATTAAAATAGCATTGTTATCAGCTTTTCCAACTAATGAGTTCCAAGCATCAGTTTCTTTGATTTCATCAAAAATATGGTCAGTTAAATCGTTAGTATTTGTGCTAGAAATTCCTCTAACCCATTCTGTCCAATCGCTAACGTTTCCGATCTTATCAATCAATCGAGCGCGATAGAAAAACACTTGACCAATTGATAATCCTGTTTGTGAATAACTGCAACTTGGATGCGTAACATTGCTTAACAGTAGTGCCTTTTCTTCACTTTCATTAGTAGAGTATTGGATTTCAGTATGACTTGTGTCACCGCCACCGTCAGGAAATGACCACTTTAAATCAATACCAAAAACAACATCATCACTAGCCGTAAAGCCAATTGGCTTATCAGGTTTGCCAACTTTACCTTTAATTGAAGTCGCTTGTGAGTATGCCCAAGTTGAAGATACGTCAATTGCATTAACAGCTCTTACACGAACCTCATAAACACCTGAATAAACTCCCTCTACTGTAAAATTTGTACCGTTTGTACGACCAACATTAATCCAAGCTGAATTATCTTTTCGCCATTGCGCAACGTAGTTTGTTGCTCCTTCCACCGTATCCCATGTTGCATTTAAAGAGGCAATTGACAATCCTTGAGAGATGTAGCTGCTTTCGGAAATAACAATATTTTTGGGGGTAGAAATTGAACTTGGTGGAGTAACGGTAATAGGTTTTGACTCAATCCGAATACCCTCATCAATATATTTGAATTTATCAGGATCGTGCTGAATAGCCGTTATTGTAAACTGACCTTTTTCAGTTGCCGATATTGATGTCACTCTAAAATATTGAATTGCAATGTTATCACTATCTATACACCAAACCGCACCAGCCACAGGTTCAATTTTATAGTTAACTGAAACCGTAATCGTTTTTTTATCGGTACTGATTGATTTAATGGTTCTGCTTTGAGCTGTACCATCTGGTAAGTTAATTACTAGTCGATCGCCTGCGCCATAATCAACAGCCCTATCTAGCGTTATTTTTCGACCAGAAACCGCATGGATTCGTCCACCGTTTTCTTTACCAGAACGGGACGGGTCGGCAACGCCAATAATTCTAGCTGGCATAGGAATATACCCATCTAATCCAACAGTAAAAGTTATTACCTCATCTTTCGCATTTGAAAGTAATGCCCAACGTCCCCTTCTTTGGGCTTCTGATTGTGATGTGCAACCTATAGCAGTCAATTTCATTACATTAACATCGTATCGACGCATTAAATTATGATCCCACACCGCCTCGACATCATCACAATAATGATTATTAGGGTCAGAATAAGCAACTAAGCACGAAGTATACCGATTTTTATATGAACCTCCTGAATAAGCAAAATCACCGATAACATTTGATGGATGATAGATGAAGTCAGGCTCGTCTTGTGGCATGTCAGCCGTTAAACAAATCTGGTCATTACCCCAGAAAATTATCCCACGAAATGACGCCACCAAGTCTTTAAGTACTGTGTAAGCGTCCTCTTGACTTTGTATATATTCATTACAAGCAAAACGTGGCTCTTTGCCACCCTTCCCATCAGATACCATCTGATCGCAGTATTGCCCTAGTTGATAGATAGACCATTTATCTATCATAGTAGAATCAATCCGTAATCCCATGCCTGCTATCTCATCACGCATTAGATAATAAGCAAGCCAAGCGGGATTATTCGTATAAGCCATTTTAAAGCCACCCCGCCAAACTCCCGAATATGTTCGACTAACAGGATCGTAATTGTCTGGAACCTGAACGAGCTTCCCTTTGGGTTTACAACTGATTTTAGGTACCGACCCGTTAAACTGACTAGCATCAAGCTCAATGTAAAGCAAAGCGGTATTTGGATATCGCAATTTACTATCAATCACTTCTGCATATGAAGAAACGCCAAAAGTATTCATTAATTTACCGCTTTTAGAATCAGGCGTTAACCGCCTAACACGAATCGCCCACCCGTCTATGGCACTAGGAAGGTTAATGCGGTGATCTCTTTGATACTCAGATGTCGTTTTCCCATTAAATGTAGCATTAACAACAGTTTGAAAAGCACTGCCGTCTGTTGATAAATCAATTGTATAATTCACCACCGTACCCACAGCATCGCCGTTATCTTTATATTCAACTAACGTTGGTACGCTCAATTTAATTCTAATGGCATCTAAATCCAAATTAGAAAATGAACGCACCCATGGTTTATTAGCCTTTACTATATAATTTGCCCGCAGTTCATTACTTATCTCAGGTATACCCTTAATATAGTCTTGAGTTTGTGATCCATTACGAAACTCCCAAGTAACACCATTAAAATTACGTGAACCATCAGCGTTAGCTAACGGGGTGTTATCAATATAAATATTTTGTTCGGTAAGATCGCCCTGAATTTCCCCTTCGCTCAATGCAAGCAACACTTTAAGTTTGGCGGTTGACAGTAAGTTGTCCGGTTGCTCATACGGCTTGTGCGGTTTTTTACCTCCGCCTTTTTGACCCTCTATAAAATGCATAATTTACTCACCTATTGTTGATCTTCTGAATAAATACCAGCGTTAATTACCGCGCCGCCAATTTCTCGCTCACCGAGTAAAACAGGGACTGGGTATCCTACAGCATTGGTGTTAACTGGTGCGCCAAACCCATAATTTGGTTTATTTTCAGTACTTGATGAACCGCCAGCGTTAAATTTCGGCTGAGGTGTGAGCAATTGAACAACCCCGCCAAGCATCATGCTAATACCGATTCCTGTTAAAATCGATGTTGTAGTAACCGTTGTGGCAGCCATCGCTGCTCCCCACGCCGCCAGTGACGCACCTGCCGTAAAAAATGCAGCCACTAACGCAATAGCACCAATAATAATTTGTAGCATTCCGCCACTTTTAGAGCCTTGAGCTACAGGCATGATCATGTAATTTTTACCACTTGCATTAATATCAAACTCATCAATACCAATGTTTTTGCCGTCAACAAAAAAGGCAAATTTAACGCCGTTCAAATGCGCTGAACCCATGTATTTTTCAAAGCCTTTTATCGTTGTACATAATGCTCGCAATAATTCTTTAATATTTTGCACATCGTATTGATGATTTTTGCCAAATTGTTTCGCCATTGCGCCTTTAAACGTTACATTACTCAGCATTAAATAACTCCTTGTGTCGTACTATTCGAACGGTTCTATCTCTAAAATATTTACCGTATGGCGTTCTTGATGATAATTGCCCGTACAGATGATGTAGAATAAGATTGTCACCAAAATAAATAGCGGCATGGTTTGTGACTTGTGAGCCAATTCGCATCATAATGATGTCACCAATTTTCATGTCCTTCAGCTCAACTTCTACAAAACCTTCTTCCTGCCAGTTGTCATCGTAAATATTTTCATCTCCACTCTCCCACCATTCGTGAGCGACAGAATAATTTTTTAGATAGATGTTGTGCTCACGTTTATAGTAGTCCATGATTAATGCCCAACAATCAGCATACCCCAACAACCATTGACGCCCTGTATAATCCCGATTTACACGCGGTGATATTGTGCAAAAATCGCCATCAGGAACAGACATAATTCCCCATTCAACACCCGAATAATCGCATTGAATACGGTCAAACTCAGAGGGAACAAGTGACACTACGTCGGGATGTGAATGAATAATCATGATGATTTCACCCTGTTTTTCCGCCTCTAATTGCTCATCAGGGGATATGACAAAATGCTCCTTGGGATTATCTGATATGTTTTTGCACGGTATATATTTTTGCGTTTTCCCTGTGTCTACAATTAGTCCGCACGCCTCGTTAGGGTATTCACTGTCAACATGTTTTTTTATTGCATCTAATAATTTTTGTCTCATATTATTTACCCTGTAAGTTTGCTGCAGGGAAACCACCAAAAGGGAGAGGATTATTGCCATGGCGAGCTTTACAATCCTTTAATAATCCGCCGCATTGATCTTTAGCAGGATCGTCAGTCTCTATACCATCTTTAGTGAAATACTTATTACCTGCATAATCACACCCTGTACCCGTTCTATACCACCCACGCATACACCAAGTACAAACCGTTGTTATTTGCCGTGTGGGTAATTTAAGATTTTGTATGTCAAAAGGTGAGCACAGCTCAAACTCAACGGTCGCTTTTGTTTCTTCGCGCTTGTTATTGATAAAAAATAACTGAACTCGCTCTTGAGTAGGGTCTGCGGTAGGATTTCCATTAAGCCAATTATCCGCATCAAGGTACTTAGCCATTGTCGTGTGGATTTTGACTTTTGCTTGGACCAAATCATCATAATCAATACAAAGCCGAGTTACTCTACCGTCTATATTGCCAACCGATAATCTTGGTGTTGGCTGTGAGCCAGTGCTACTTAATTCAATGTCTTTTAACTCATATGGATACGGTAAATATTCTTTACCTTGCCATTTTATTGATGGTAAATTCTCAGCGGCAAATGACGCCCACCCATCAGGTGAAATGTTATGGGCATGAAATCTCAGTACTTCGTCAAGCCCAAACTTAGTTCCATCCACCTCTATTAGCTGTATAAGCTGACTCCCCTCAAGAGATTGCAAATCTTGGGTTATCGTCATATTTCCTCCAGATATAAAAAAAGCCCGCATTTGCGAGCTTTAGGTTTGATTGTATTTAACCACAGTATACCCCTGTGTATACAGGGAACACTTAGCGGTTTGGCGTATTAAAGTTACTGATAACTTTGTATTTTATATGTTGATTCGTGGCTTGTAGAACTTCAATAACGGCGCCTTTATATCTTATCACCGCAGAACGCGATAAATCATACTCAGCGTTATTAGAAAAAGCTGGACGAGCCATATCGTTATTAAATTCTCGATATCCTATATTAATTTTATTACCAACTTTACCATTATAAATCAATGTTTGCTGGAATCCGTCTTGGCTAGTCACGCTAACTTTTTTATACGAAAACTGTTTATTGGATTCGCAAAAATCGGTTCCTGTTGCAAAAGATATGCACACTTCATTTTTAGATGAGTCTTTACTAACTCTTATACCTATCGGCACCGCAGGAACATTGAAACTTTTCACAATAGCATTCCCGTTTACACTTCTTGCTGCAAAAAATAAATATTTTTTATCTTCACCTAGCTTCGGGTAATCACCAGCATCAATGATATAAGAGTACCAATAATTATTAACTTGAGTTGCTACTGGAAACGAAATTACATCCATTGTTTTAACATTGCCTTGACGAACCATGTCATCACCTATATACGTAGTCGTAACCACATTCAGATCAGGATAGCTTTTTTGAGTAACCTCTGGCACATAATTATACTTAATATCGCTAGCGCACCCCGACAAAACAAACCCAATCAAACTAATTAATAAAAATTTTTTCATACCACTCCCCTAAATTAATTTTTGTAATTTTGGTTAATGGTATGAAATTTATTTATTATGCGCAACAAAAATCAAGGTGCATAAGATTGTGTAAATTTAAATGATAGTGAAACAACTCTGTCGCAAACAAATTCGGATTCGATTGATTTATTCACAACTCGATATAATTTTTCTTCGCCGTACGGGTTTTTCCACAAAAACGACTTTATAATATGCGAGCTCAAAAAATCACGAACTTCTTGTATTTCATTGATGCATCCTGTATAAGTTAAGTCCCAAGTCTCACTTGTATTATTAATACCATTACTGGATAACTGGACATATCCGTCACCAAATCCAGCTTCGTTAATGTTTGACGAATCTGTATGTTTCGGATTGCCCATTGTTTTCCATTTAAATACGTCTATTGCCATATTACCTTGCTCTCATTAAGTTATATAAATCACCACCAGGCGAAACAAGTTTTTTTATCGTTTCATTTACGCGCCGATCAATTATTGCCGCAGCTTTACTTTCGATAGAATTTGCATCAACGCTTGCGTTAGACTTCCCTGCTTCGCTATTAGACTCCATGTTTAACGTTACATTAGTATTAACATTTATAGCGCTTGATGATTTATTAGATTTACGAGTAAAAGCAATAGGTGAAGCATGACCTAAATTCACTGCGCCACCGCTTGCGTATCCTCTTTGAGCGTCGTTCATCAGCGCGTAAAGATTGCCAACACCAAGGCGTTTTGTCGCTTCTTTGGTGAATACGAATTCGCCTTTATGAACAATACCTGCTGGTTCATACTTGTTGCCTCGTCCTGTGAAACCACACGATTTAATGCTGTATCCAACATCCCCACCAGTTGCATATCCACGAATTAAGCCGCCGCTGTATGCTTGCTGTAGCCCTCCTGTTGCGGCACCAGCACCAGCGCTAGCCATTCCAAACCACCCCATGGCTGATTGTATTGTTTGAGCAACTAGTAACTTATTGATAATCTCAATAATATTTGTGAGAATTGATTTGGCAAGGCTTTTAAAGCTCATTTTCCCAGTCGTAACAAATTCAGTTAATGAGTGACTAACAGAACTCATGGTTTGTTGTCCTAAATCACGAAACGCATCAAACATGTTTCGTGAAGCCTCTGAAAATTCATTAATACCCACTTTTAGCCCTGCAAACCAATCAGTTTGATTAATGTCTTCCTGCTGCCAGCTTTGTTGTAGCGCTTGTTTTGCCTTGTTATATTCCTCGGTGATTTTTGTTATTTCATTCGGATTTGTCGTACCTTTTAAAGCAATATCACGCTGAGCGTCAAGCTCTGACATTTCATTGTAGCGATTCGCATTTTTTGACGTCATGCCAAAAGTAGCTTCACTAGCTTTAGATTTTGCAGATAAGTTTGTTGTGTACTCTTGCATTTTACGAAGTGCTTTAGTCGCTGTTTCGTATTGTGCAATTTCTTCACTGATAGCTGCATTTTTAGCAAACTGAGCAAGTAAAGCATCCTTATGCGCAAGTACATACTTTTCATGCGCTGACATTCTTGCTTTATTGCCAGTACTTTCTAGCGTTTGAATCTGAGCTTGTAAATCAAAGTACTTTTTGCGCTCCGATGTGATTGTGTTAACCGTCAAGCTCTGTTCCCGAAGTGCTTGAAGCTGACTTTTTAAGCTGATTTCTTGCTGTTGTGATGTGCGTAATAAATTGGTTGCTGAGCTTGTTTTTTCGGCGTATCTTGCTATTATAGCTTGTGTTGCTTTTTTGATCTTATCGTCAGTTGCATAGCCATCCTCGTCTGGCTTATATATTTCATTAGCTCTTTTTGCAGCAGCTCTCATCTCTGCAAGTTCCGCATCTCTGCGCTGACTTCGCGTTAATGCCATTTGAGAGTACTGATAAAACGGACTTTTTCTTGGGTCTGCAGCATTACCTACGTTAGTTAATGATTTTAAAAATTTAACTTTAAACGCTGCATCACTTGCTTTATTTGCTATTTCAAGAAGCCCGTCAATCAAAGATTTAAACTTGTCGGGACTGTTGTCTGATGTAACATATAGCCTACTCAACTCCTTTATTAAATTGCTTATTTTTTCTTCTACTTTAATTGAGTCTGTTTCTGATTGTATGCTGGATAACTCAACAAGCAAATCTTGAGCTTGTTCTTTTGTTATACCAAAATATTCAGCATAATTTTCAATTTTCCCCTGAATGCCACTGACGAATTCATATGTTGCCCGGTCGTTAGCTTTTAGCATTGTATTTAAATCTTGCCCACTTTCAGTAATTTGCTGAATTCGTTTTAAGACATCTTTTAAACCAGATTGGCTGTCGGTTCCTTGAAGAGTACGATATTCTCTTTTAAATTCTTCTATATCAATAAAACTGTGTTGCAACTCACTCTTTATATTTGAAATAGTTGTCTTTAAATCTTTTTCACTAGATTTCAATGCCGCTTCAACTAATGAGCGATCCTTTTTAAGTAATCGCACCATATCATCAGACAAAAAAGTAAGTCCGGTGCTCTTGTCCGTATTCAATACTTTGTTTAGGCGGTCTTGCGCCGCTGCTAATTTATCTGTAGCACTTTCAGTTTCAAAAAGCTTCGGTATCATGCTACCGAGCAATCCGACCATTGCTGAAATCCCGATGTTAACGGGATTCAACGAGGTTAACAGCGTGCTAAAAGTATTGCCTATGCCATTTTTCATGATCATAGACATGCTTGAAGTTTGTAATCCAGAAAAATTACCTCTCATCATCTGTGTTGTCATTGTAGCCAACTGGTGCTTAGTAGCTAAAGATGCTGCGCCTAATTTTTGGGTTTCTTTCGTTGCTTGCGTTAGTTTTCGAATATAAACATCAGCAGATGAGCTAACCCCAAGTTGTGCAGCTTGATATCGCAATAACTGCTCTTTAGATAAATTTTGAGCTGCTACTTGTGCTTTTAATTTGTTTAAAAAATCAGTTTTCGCTTTTGTTGCGATATTTTCAGCGGTCGTCACTTCTCTTTGCTTTGTTGCAACATCTCGTAGTAATTGCGTGTAGTTACCAAGGTCAAGCTCGTTGTTTCTGAACGCTTTGCTGACGCTGCTACTTATTTTTTCTAGCTCTTTTGAGGCGGTATTAACATCTTTTAAACTGTCAATTTGATTTCGAAAACCAACATATAATCTATCGCTAGATTCAGCAAATTTTTTAGCTGAGTTTGTATTTGCCGCAAGGCTTTTACGATATTCAGCAATACGTCGATGCGTCTCATCGACTTCTTTAGCTGTTCGAGATAATGAACTTTTGATAGTTTGTTGTGAGTTTTCGAACTCATCAGTAGCCGATGCCGCTTCTTCCGCTTTTTTGCTAAAAACGTCTAGCCTTTTATTCGCTTCATCAACGCTTTGCATATCAATCTTAAGCGTTAGCGATGTGATTTCTTCTGCCATAGTTTTCTCCAGATAATAAAAAACCACCCGAAGGTGGTTTGACTGTTGTTGATGAATGATAGGTGACTTTTCAAATATTACCCTTTAAACTAATAATTATTTGGATTTGTGCATTAATTTCAGGGCTTCACTTTCCATGGTCTGAATATCGTTAAAAATAGTGTCACTTTCTGCAATATTGTTAATTTTCATTACCCATGGCAGGCAGTTGTAGTCAAGACCAATTAACCCACTCATACCTGTTCGCCACTGAGTGGACATTGCCTTGAACAATCTGAATGCGTCTAAATTGTCTTGCCATATCTCTACATACTCATCAGCGTAATCATCTTCGGTTAGACCGAATGCCGCCAGTTCATCTTTTGACGGCTCAGGGGTATATAGAGCAATGGCAAGTTCAATTAGTTTTTTTCGCGCTGACCTAACATTTCTTTATAGTATGTATCGGTTATCGCACGCCAAGCAGCAGGATAGTTATTTAATAAGATTTGCATGTTTTCTTGATTAAATTCTTCATCCAAGCTCCAGCCTTGAACTATTTTCATGACAAGATCGATAATTTGTTTATCTTTAACTTCATCTTCAAGTTTAGTGAGTTTATCTGCTAAGTAATGGTTAAAGGTTAGTTCGATTTGCCCGTCCTCTTGACCTGCACGAGGAATTAAGACATTACACTTAAACGTTGGTTCTGCGACTAATTTAAATTTTGCCATTTAGTTTATCCTTATTTATCTTTATAAAATGTGATCGCTGGTGATTCGACGGTTGTGTTGATTTTTACGGTTTCAATCTCGTTGATAGCCGTCTCAGGTGTTGGGTCAAATGACACACGTACAGCGTCGTAGCGAGTTTCTTTTGCTTTCGGTACATACATTTTCATTGCTACCACATCGTTCGTCTGATCTAATTCCTGCAATAGCGGATAGATCGGCAAAGAGCTGTCATGAGCAATAGTAAAGCTTTTGCTTTTTGCTGATTTAATGGTTGGTAATTGTCGTTCTGTATCATCATCCAAAAATTGAATTTGAACAAATTGTTGTTCACCGCCCTCAGTAGCAACCTCTTTTACCTGTGGTAATCTTTCCCACGCTGTAATTTTGGTTAATGTTCCACTACCTTCATCAGCAGGAAATGCACTGGCATTTGTCGTGTTAATATTGCCAAGAGTGACCTCTAAATTATTAACTTTCGATACTTTAGCAACCGCATTATTTAATTTTGTCCAACCCGAAGCAATTAGAACCTCATCACCGACCACAAGCCCGTGATTCGCTTTCAATGTAACAACCGCTTCTTTGGCGTTTGTAATAGTTTCAAATGCTAAAGCCTCGCCTTTTGATTTTTGCACGTAAACACGTGCGCCGTTAGGTAATGCAAAACCCATAGTAAAACTCCTAATTAAATTAATGTATCAGCACGGTAATTCATGCTAATTGGTATGGTGTAAGTGGTTTTATCCGTGATAGCTGGATAAACGCTTGGTATTGAGTTGATGTAAAGTGAAAAATTATCTTTGGTTAACTCTGTATTGAGTTTGAAATGCTTAATAATCGCTTCTGATATTTGCTGAGAGCGTGATTTACCAGTGTTAATTGGAGCTACTACGCTAACTTGATAAACTCCTTTGTAAATCCGTGAATTACCGCCCAAATCAAAGCTGGTTGTGATTGCTGGCAATATGTTGGATTTCAAGTATATTTCGTCATTAGGTGTTGCTTCAATGTTTTCATAAATGATTGGTAAACCTAGCTGGTTGGCAATGATATCTAGATGCGATTCGAGCAATTCTGAAATTGTCGAAATCAATTATTAACCTCCTTTTGTGGCATTTTCAAAATGAACTTGAGCATTTAGTGCGGCGACCCTGACAATACCGTTAGGCGCTTGTTTAGAGTGTCCAAATTCCAATCTCACACTGTAAGGTAGGTTGTTAGTAAAGTAGATTGACTGAACACCATTTGTATACCGCCCAATCTGCTCGATACCATCTTTTAACGTGTCCATTCCTGATGGATCAATTCTATCTAGTTCAACAGATGCAGGCACATTAAAGGTAACTTGCCAGTTACCACGAAAACGTCCACCGACATAGCCTTTGGGTGCATAACCTTGCCATAATTCAGGCTGTCCTACTGGTGACATTCTGATAATGTCTTGCAAGATTTCGATACTAGCCTTTTTAACTACAAGCTCATTTTTTGCTTTCGCTTTATCTACAAACGCATTGATAGACGATAGAAAATTTTGACTATTCGACATTTACGCTTTCCTTAACTGTGATTTGTAGCATATAAGAACATCAGCAGGTTTTACTGGATTTGGCTGTTTAATCAGATATTTTTCACCGTCAATGATTACAATATCGTTGATTTTCAGCTCAACATCAGCAGAAAAAACCATCTGAATATCTCCAGACTGAATAACCGTTCCGTCAATCTCAATTGGGTTGTAATTGGTTTTTATGCCAATTGTTGTAAAGGTTTGATTTTCGGTAATAACTTCTTTACCGTTAACAATTGAAACTTGCCCCTTTCTTAATACTAAATATTTCATGCCGTATTTTGAAAGGAGTTTCAAGGCCGTATTAAATGAACGTTCATAAAAGTTCACCATCACGACCTCTCGGCAATACAATTTATTGAGAACCCACTGCTAACAACCAAATCGCCCAATATTGACATAACAGCCGTATACTGCGGTTTAAAGCCAGATTCATCGACCGCATAAGCGACTGTTAACGCACCAGCTATAGACTCCGACTTTACTGGAGCCTCACGCACACTAGGCAATAAATCATCCGAAATAGCCTCAATAGCTAACATACATTGAGCTGTTATTAGTGGAGTTGGGATCTCATTGCTAGGTAATAAATAGCCATCCAAAACAATATTCTTTCTAGGAAATGGTAAAGTTTGGCTTTGTTTGGCTTTCTTACCTGCCCAATTTAATCCATTCAAATAGTCCATTGCTTTAATGAGCAATGATTCTTTATTGTCAGGTAAACTTATATCTCTTGCGTTAGCAAAATGCTCTAAATCATCAATGCTTGCATAACTGTTAAAGTTGCTAGAATTAAGATCGGCATTAATCATTCATTGCTCCATAAAAAGGGCTTTACGCCCTTTGTTTTAATTATTTACTTTGGCAGATCTGCTGTTAACGTTTGGCGCTCCTAGTTTAATTAAAACGCCAGCGGTAGATTTATTGCTGTCAAAGTGTTTTTTCCAGTTAACTTGATTGCTCAACTTAGCTAAATCTGGATTAGCACCTTTTGATGTATCCCAGCTGTAACCAAGTAAATCGATGTTAACTGTACCCTCTGCACGATATCCGATTGCTAAGTTTTCCTGCGTATTGATGTCATAAGAACGGAAGCCCGGAGCTTGTGACTCAGTGATTTTGACAGCACTTGCAACTAAACCTAAAATCGCATCAACTGGCGCAGAATCAGTAACTAATACAGGTTTGCCTAATGTGCCTGGTTGACCACCATAAACCACAACACCAGCTTCTTCGTATAGCTTGTTATCCATTGCCTGATCTACAATGTCAAAATAGGTTGTAGAATGCATAACAAATAAAGCAACACGATTGAATTTGTCGCCGTATTTACGTAATCCTTTAGTTAATGTTTTCTTCCCATCGGTCGCGATATCTGCGGTTACTGTCATGTCAGTGTTAGCACCAATAGCAGCCATTAGAGAATTGATGGCATATTTAACGTAGCCCTCTAATGTTGCATCTGCCACATCAACGCCGATCACCTCTGAAAATTCAGAAATATCACGCCCACGGCGTTTAAATGCTTCTTCTGTTGTTTCATAAGGTCCGTATTTCCATGGCACTTTGACGCCCACAGCTTCGCCTGCGCCGATTTTTTTACCTGTAACAGGATCAACCGAATTAACATCACGAGGATCAATAGAGCCGTTAACTTTGTAAAATGCTCGTTTACGAAAATCTCCTTCAATTAATTCATTGTCGATAAGAATTGCACCATTAGATGCCGCATTAAATACATCCAAGTTATCTTGGCGTCGCTCTAAAAATGCGGTTTGTGCTAAATCGTTGTAAATGATTAAATCTGTATTTACTGTTGTTGCCATTATTTAACTTCCTCTTAATCTTTTGGTAATTTTAAATATGCTTGTTGACCATATTTTTGGATGTAGTTGTGTTTTTCCGTACTGGTCATTTTTGAACGAACTAAATTGGAACCGCCTGCCTTATGACCTCCGCCTCCAGTGCCTTCGGCTCTTGGAAATAAGTGTGGAGCATTATCTTTTAATGATTCCACCCACTCTTGAGGTGTTAACGGAGTTTTACCGTCTTTACCAAGTAAAGGTTCGCCATCTTGTCCTACTGCGACAGCCTCGCCGTCATCACTTAAAATAAACATGCCTTTGGCACGTAAACTAATATCTTCTAATGCTTCAGGTAACGCTCCCGCTTTCAATGCCGCATTAGTCATTTTGTTGCTAAGCACAATACTGCTATACTTTTCAGCTTTCTTTTGCGCACTATCAGCTCGTTCTTGTTCTGCTTTGAGCTTTTTATCAAACTCGCTTCTAAACCGCTCTGTGCGTTTGTTTAATACCTCATCGATTTTCCCTGCTGAAATAAGTTTTGCTTCTTCATCATCTGAAAATCGCTGTAAGATTGTTTTGACGGCGTCAGGATCAATTCCTTCAAACTGCTTTAGTTTTTCAGATAATGCCTTTTGTTTACCTAACAATTCGTTATTTTTATTTTTTAAGCCTTGCGTGTTTTCAGCAACTGCTTTATCTATTAAGGCTTGCACTTCTGGGGTGATTGTTGCACCACCACCAGCATCGCCGCCCTCTTGTGCTTCTGAATAAAACTTTCGGTTAATTTCTCTAAATAACATAATTTCCCCTCAGGATTTGAGCTTTGCTCTGAAAATAAAAAAGGCCGCATATAGCGACCTTGTAGATGTTAATAAATATTTATTTATCTATTGTTTTGCTGTTTTCCATTTTATTGGTAACTGCACTCATACTCATAGCCATCATACGTTTAATGGCTAAATTTGGCTCGTTATCAATTAACTTTTGTATCTCCACTAAGATATCATCATCCCACGGCTGTTTTTGAATTAAAGCGTGGACCTTTCTTAGATTATCGTTTGTCATGTTTTATTAACCATTCTAGTATTAAAGGATGAATTCTCTTTCTCGATTCAGTATCGCCAAGCATATACAAAGCAAAGCTTTCAGAAAAAAGCTCTTCATTTGAATCAGAAGAATAATAACTTAGCACATGCGCCCATTTGTCATTATATGCAATTTGAGTGATTTTAGATAAATACTTCTCATCTTGATAATACAGATAGTGCCCAAATTCGTGTGCTATTGTTCCTTTTATGCTTTGAACTGATGCGTAAGGTAAAACATCCAAGTTAGCAATTATCCGTGCTAGCTGTTTTTTATCTGGAGATAAATCAATTTCATAAATGGCCATATCTTTAAACCCTAGCATGGCGGCGTTTTCTGCAATTGCCTCCCATTCGCTTGGGTCTAACATCCATTGCGCCATGTGAATTGAGTTTTGAGATAAATTATAAGCACCAGCCGCAGTTTCCGAAAATTTATCTTTTGTCCCTAACCATGAGAGTTTTGATAAATTGAACCTTTTAATAATATCTTCTGATATTACAGCAACATCTTTAGCGCTTTCGAGAGATGTATCTTTCGGAAATTTAACATTAGCAGCTATGCTTTTTCTTTGCATCCAATTTTCAATATCTTCAACTGTTCTTAAATTTGAAAGTTGACCACTAAGTTGGTTGTTTAATTCGTCAATTGTTAATAAGTGTCCATCGCGAGTGAAAAACTTTTCTGGCTCAATTTCTCCATTTCGTAATAACCTCGCTCTTTCTACCCCTAATATTTGCTCTTGCCTCTCCTGTGATTGTGTTTTTAGCCAATCAAGATAAGAGATTTTGGCTGGAACTTGACCATCCATTGATGCTCTTGTGCCTGTTGGCACCTCATCAATGTCGATCCCTAGTTCACGATAACTTTTTAGTATAAACGTTTCAACAGACCGACAACAAAAATGTAATTTACCCGGTCCGTCACCGTATGGAATGTCATGACCGATAGGCTGGTTATCTAATGTATACTGTTTTAAATCACGAATAATACACATCGGCGTAGTACTAGTATCAAGCGTAGATAACCATTGCTTGCCTTTTATTAAATCGCTATTAGCCTTTCCGAACTCATCACGAGAAACGGCGGCTGTGTGAGATACAGCTGAGCGAATTAATGATGATACGTTTCTCTTACTAGTTTCTAAAACACCATCTTTATAATTGTTCTTTTTAGTGCCTCTCACTCTTCTAATAATCTGTTCAGTGGTTTCGCCAGTTACATAACCAGTTCTAACGGCATTTGTAACACGTTTAAGTCTGTCATCTTCGATATTGCTTACCCATTCAGACAATAATCGCCCTTGAAATGGTTTTGCTTTTACCACCGCAAATAACTGATTGGGCGATATCTGCATTAAAGGGTATTTAGTTTTAACAATATCGGATAATAACGATTCAAACAGTGAATATTGATAATTACTCTCATATTCACTAAATGCATTTAATTCACCAAAGAGATAATCAGAAAATGAATTTAATGACTTAACACTACTGAGCATTGATTCAAGTCGTGATATTTTAAATTCACTAGAAGATAAATCATCTAACGCAATATATAGCTGGGCTGTTAACTGTTGATCAACGACATTTAGAAGTTTAAGTGATTCTCTTATTAAATTATGCTCATAACCAACCAGATTAACGCGGTGATAAATTGCTTCATCGCGAAGTTTTTTGTTAATTGTCATAAATTAATCCAGCAACTGAGGATCTGCGTCTTTTAGCTCCTGCTTGACGGTTTCAGGATCTGCGCTTGGGTCAATGATATCTATTTTTTGCATTGCACGTATCATATCCTCATCCCTGATTGCGCCTGATTGCCATGAGCTAACAATAGCGGTAATCATGCCAGCATCAGCAATCTTAGAAATAAACTCTTGATTGATAGAACAGACAATATTATCAACCACTACCCCAAGATAATGAGCACACCATTTAAGTGCTATCGTGTAAGCCTCCGACACGTTAGAGCAACATATACCGAGTACGGATGTTGATGCTATTTGATCACCATTAGCTTGTGTTGCGGTTTTAGCTGATGAGTTTTGTTCTATTAGCCTCGCACCTAGTGCCACCATATAATTGCGCTTATCATCCATACCCTCTTTAGCTAATGTGTTAGGCTGTGCTTGGGCGTAAACAAAATTACCGCCTTGAGGCAGTAATAATGGGGTGCGAGATCCAATTTTGACACCATTCTTTTCCAAGAAATCTCGCCATTCAGTATCTAATCCAATGATTGCAGGCTGAACCTGACCACAAAAGAACAAACTATCTTCATAATCAGCACTATTACGATAGTGTCCTAAATTGATTTCAATTAATGAAGATAAAGGGGAATCATCAATTGTTGGGTCGTTGTTTTGAGCACCTACAAATGTAAATGGAATTTCATGCCAATGATCTTCATTTTTTGGTTTTGGCTCATAAATAGAATCAATTTCATAAGGTCCACTGTTATTTTCTCCTGTGCGACGCCAAACCTTACAGATAAACTTGCCTTCTTCAATGGCTAACTCTCTGTATTGAGTGATATCTTTAAAACCATATCCATCAGAGACTTCAACTACTTCCCGAAGAACAACTAAAACTAGCTTATCTTTGCCGTTAATTCGTTGTGTTCGCCAGTTAATAATATCTTCTGCTTTATACGATAAAATCATAGCCTCATTAGAATCTGAGGAATAATCAACATACAGACCATGACGGCCAACTTCTAATACTGATTCAAGCGTTGATTGTGACTGTTGGTAAATACTTGTTCCCGCACCATCTGCATTAGTTTTGAGATATTCCAACTTGTTAGGGATGCTAATTGTTGGATCTTTGCGGAAAGCCATGCCAATTAAACCAATTTTTGTGTGACCAGTAATGCTATAAAAAACCGCCCTTGCAATATAATCCTGGTTGCGTTTTTTATTACGTTCACTCTTATCGGTAGGATCTAAATAAGGTAAATACTGATTACCTTTTGATTTAATTATTTCAGCGCCGGCACAAACATCCCGCATTTTTTCCCAGTTAATAGATGCTTGTTTGTGTTCAGGTCGAATAAAAGTAATGTCATGATTCATTAGAATGTTGTTTCCATTTGAATTGTAAAAGCTTGTCTGCGTGCATTTCGATTAGCCACAGCAAAATATCTAAACGCATCCGCGCCGTGCGATGTGTGGTCATGTAGCGGTTTATCTCGCCAGCAGCCGTTTTTATCATCCCATGCTTTTCGATAGGCTTCTAAATTAGCAATACCCTGTTCGCATTTGCTTGAATCAAATGCACAAAGAGGAAGAATTTCACGAACTGATTCGATGCCATCATCAACACTTAACCTTGGTGCTACATTAAACTTAATGCTGTATTTCTCACCGTCAATTTCATAGCCTTCTTTTGCTATCTGTTTACGGCTCTTACCATCACCCGATAATTCACGATTATCAATATCGTGCGGTGCCCAGTGCTCAGCATATTCATAGCCAAGATTTTGTGATTTGTCTTTTAGGACCTTCATGTAGTGCCTGAGACCCTCGCCACTATTTTCGTAGTAGTCGATGATGTGAAATTCTTCACCCACTTTGCGCACAAACCAAATAACGGTTGAATCACCGACACCCAAGTCCCAATAGGTATAAACTGGTAAATGGCTATTGTCGGGTAGCGTTGTAATGCGCTTCTCTTTATATAGCTGTCTGAATTGCCTTGAGTAGTAAGCACCTTCTATTGATTGTTCGAATGCCTCACTTGGAATGGATGGATACTCACGCTTCATATCATCACCAAGCGTTTTCTCTTTAGCGTGATACCAAGCTTTTTGTTGTTCGGTAAAGTTGATACCGTACTTAGCTTTTATCTCGCTAAAATATTCCTCTAATCTAGACGGTAATTGTTCAACTGGCTCTATCGCATAGAGTGGATTTTTCCACCAAGAGAAAAAAAAGAACTTCCAATCAAGTGATGATAAAGGCTTGCCTTGAATATGGGCTTTTTCAGCTGTATTACAGTAATCGTAAAAATAACCACTTTTACCCTCTGCGGTGCTTTCTATTGTAATGAAACACCCGGTAGCAACAGCTTCAAAAGCACCGGTAACAATTTCTTTAGCTTTATCTGGGAACTTTGCACAAATTTTACCGAACTCAGAAACATGCAGATAACGAAGCGTGCCTCCACGGAATGAAGTTGATACATAAAGCGAGCCACCTTTTTTAAATACCAACTCACCTGCGGCATCATTACTAGCAGGATTCGCTTGCTTTATTTCTTCTGGCAACCTGTCATACGCATACTTAACTTTTTCTCTAAATAATCGTTTAGCATCATTTAGAGTATGAGCAATCAACGCACATTTAGCCGATTCAAATAATGCCGCATCTAACTTAGAAAAATTATCAAAACCTGTTGGATGGGAATAAAAATGAATGAATTAAATTTGGGGTATTTCTTAGATGAGCCACTGATAACCCTATGCGTTCGGGATAGGGGTAACGTTTTATTTAGTGCTCTTTTCTCAGCAAAAGAGATACCTAACGTGATAAAGCAGTTAAATAATCGATGCATAAATGCTATCGAACCTTTAACCAAGATTCATAATCGATTTTTAGAAACTGGTGATCTCAATTGCATACACACAGTATTACCAGAAATATTAATGGAAAGTAAAAATAAAGCAAATATAGAATCCCCTAAGACCGCCATCAAAGGGGAAAATCAAACCAACAACTTAGGAATGAAACCATGAAAAATAGTATCAAAAACAATTTATCTTGTCCAGTAATAGCTGGAATCTCAATTACGACCGATGAGCAAGGTCGATATAATCTTAATGCTTTGCATAAAGCCAGTGGGGGCAAAGATGCTAAAAGACCTAAAGCGTGGTTAGCCACAAAGTCTACTCAAGAACTTATTGAAGAGCTAAGGCAGAATTCTGCCTTCGGTCAAGAAATAATCACTGTCACAAAAGGCGGTATTAATCAAGGTACTTTCGCCCACGAACTTTTAGCAGTATCTTACGCGGGTTGGATTAGTCCAAAATTTCAGTTGACGGTTAACCAAGTATTTTTGGATTACAAAAAAGGCGAGCTTACACCTACACCAAAAATTGATAACTCAGGGTTACCAGAATTAAGAAAAGCGAGAGCGATAAAAGAAGTTTATAACGTTGCTGAAAAATTATGTGGCCACTTATCTAATTTGAGCTCGCCATCAAAACAAGCTATCTATGCTAAGTTAATTAATCCAATCGCAGGTTCTGTTGTCCCCTATCCTATTCTAGATGGACAAACTTATTCAGCAAAAGAAGTCGGTGCACAACTGGGAATATCAGGTCACAAGGTGGGACTAATTGCTAATAAGTACAATTTGAAGACGGCGGAAAACGGCATCTTTGTGCTAGATAAAGCCGAGTATTCAGATAAGCAAGTCACCAACTTTCGTTACAACGAAAACGGGATAAAAGCCATTAAATCATATATGGAGGTATAACCCATGTATAACCCAGTTAATTATTTATTATCAACATCTGCCTCTAAAGAAGAATTAAGAGAAGTGCTTAGTATCGCAAATGACGGTATCGGTGCTATTGCTGACACGCTTCGTTGTGCCGATTTAACTACTGTGGATGATGAAACCATGAATCAATTCGGTTCTGCGTTACTGATATTAAAAGGTGTTATAGAAAATGCTTTTATAAGAATGGAGGAATCAGCCAATGAATAATCTTATGTTTACTGTTCACACTTGTTTTGAAAAGTTTGTTGTTAAAAATAAGCTAGATTTTTCATTGGTGCGAGACCCAAACATCAAGGCTTTGAATAACTATGTTGAAAACGATACAGCACAAATCTTTGATGTGTTTGCGCAAGGATTCCGTTTTGCTATCGAGTATCAACTAACACAAGGTAAAAGTGACTAATGGAAAGATACAAACTAACAAAAGTTGATGCAGATAAAGCAGGGAAAAAGTTTTACGGTGAATTTTACCGTTGCTTCCATGTTGATCGTGAATTACTCAAACTTAATAAAAAAATATTGAACCTTGAAGCTAGATTAAGCAAAAAGCACCCAACATTCAGTGTTCAAGATTTCAGAGATTACGTTTTGAGTGGAGGCTGTTCTAATAAAAATGTGAAAGTTTATATATTAAATTTGATTGATGCGTACATGTTAAATAGGAGACATAAAGATGAGCTTAACTAAAATGATTATTAACAGTGAATTAAATGAAGTTGCGGCAAATGCGGTAAGACAGCAATTTATATTGTTCGCAAAAAAGCATAACCCAAGTGCTGATTTTTCAGTTACAAATGATTCTAATTTACTTAATAACTTTTCTAATGAAGATATACGCAATCAATTCAGCTCATTTATAGCTGGTGCACTTTTAAATCAGTCGGCTTTAGCCGCTAACGCATTCGGGATTATTGCAGATGAGGTGCATGCCGAACTTGATAGCTGGGATGAGGAAGGGTTTGGTATGGCTAACGAAATGCTCTTTTTTATTAATGATCTTTATATTAAGTATTTCGGTGTTGGATTTATGAAGATTGTTGAGAAGAAACCATCAGAGTTAAATAAATAAACAATATCCCCCAATGGGGGAATACCCCTTTAATGAATTAACACCAAATTTGGCGAAAAATACAGTATAAGTAAAAGTCTGGAGAAAAATAAAATGTATGACTTAATCGAAGAAAAAGAAATCATGCAAAAGTTTGGCATCAAAAGCAGGACAACAATTTATAATTTAACAAAAAATAAAGGTTTTCCTGCTGCTGTATTGAATTATCCAAAGCGATACAATAAAAAAGCGGTAATTGACTGGTTTAATAATGGCGGAATTAATCAACGTGTTTGATGTGCCAAAGGATCTTATCAGCATATAATTCATATGCCTTTCTTTGATCTTCTAACCAATCATGTTTATTGTAAACAGCCATAACACCACCAAGTTCATGCCCTAACATCCTTTCTGTGATATGGGGCATAACTCCCTCCTCTGATAATCTAGTTGATAATGTCCTTCTAAAATCATGGGAGCTCCATTCTGGCATATCTAATTTTTCACGCAATCGTCTTACATACCTATTAGCTGCTGAAATTGTAATAGAGGTATTTAACGATGTTCCTGGAAACATTTTATCATTAAACATATTTTGTAATTTTTCAACCATTGGTCTAATTTGTTCAAAAATAGGTCTTCTTATTACGTTACCCATTTTGCTATGTTCCTTTGGAACTGTCCAAATCAATTCACCCATATCAAATTCATCAACAGAAGCAAGTCGTAATTCTGAATTTCTAGCCCCCCATAACATTAGCATTTGATGTAGAAGCTTATTTATTGTTGATGCCCTGCTATTTTCAATTGCTAGCCATATTTTTGCCAACTCTTTATATGTTAATACCCTATCACCAATTTCAGTTTTAACGCCTATATTTTTAGGGCTTAATTTCATTAACTCACATGAGTCTATAACTTGACGACTAATACACCAATTTATTGCAGATTTAGCCTGCACTAGTATTGTTCTGGCTCTTTTAAGATTAATTTGTTCTTGCTTTTCAAAAAAAGTGACCCAGTCACGCACAGGTATCTCATTAACTGGTATATCAGGAAATTGATTATAAAGATTTTTGCATACAACGGCTTGATATAGTGTGGCAGTTTTATCTCTAAGCGTTGATACATATTTTTCCATCCAATAATCAAGGCAAGCATTCAAAGTCATACCTGTATTGTTTGCTTGATTATGCTTTTTTGGATCGATTCCTTTATTGTATAAGTCTCTCAGCTCACCGACCAAAATCCTAGCATCTTTAAGCGATAATGATGGGTAACGTCCTATTGTCATTCTTTGAGCTTTTCCGTTCCATCTATAACGAAATTGAAACGCAATTGTTCCTTTTTGTGATATTCTTACTCCCAAACCATCACCATCGGTTAACTCAGGCAACCCAGTGTAAGGTTTATTTAATATTGATTTTAATTTTGTATCACTTAATGCCATTTTATTTTCTACATTCTGTACACATATAAAAATATAATTATGTACTCAATCTGTACACATTTGCAAGTGAACAAATAAAAAACCACTTAAATAGCTAAAAACAAAAATAAACAAAAATTTATTATATCTTATTGAATTTAAATAAATAAAAGAACAATTATGAGCAAAGAAGAACAATGAAAAATAACCAAGAACAGCCAACTTTTTACTTCCACGATTATGAAACATTTGGAACTCATCCTGCATTAGATCGCCCTGCTCAATTTGCTGGAATTCGAACTGATGAGAATTTTAATATTATTGAAGATCCTTTGGTTATATATTGTTGTCAAGCTCAAGACTATCTACCCAATCCAGAAGCGGTACTAATTACTGGCATAACACCTCAAGAAACTAATAACAAAGGAGTTTGTGAAGCTGAATTTACTCGACAAATTCATCAAGCTTTTAGCAAACCTAATACTTGTATTTTAGGATATAACAATATTCGTTTTGATGATGAAGTAACGCGTAATCTTTTATATCGTAATTTTTATGACCCTTATACTTATTGTTGGCAACACAACAATTCAAGATGGGATCTACTTGATGTAGTTCGTGCTTGTTATGCGCTAAGACCAGAAGGAATTAATTGGCCAACTAATGATGAAGGCCTACCAAGTTTTCGTTTAGAACATCTAACAAAAGCAAATAACATTAAGCATGAACATGCACATGATGCAATGTCTGATGTTTATGCAACTATAGCAATGGTTAAATTAATAAAAGAAAAACAACCTAAACTGTTTAATTATTTTTTCTCATTACGTAAAAAAAATAAAGTTGCTGAACTTATTGATGTAGTTAATATGACACCAATAGTTCATGTATCAGGTATGTTAGGTAGCCATCGTGGTAATCTATCTTTAGTTTCACCTATAATTTGGCATCCAGTACAAAATAGTGCCGCTGTTATTTGCGATTTAACTGGAGATATAGATCTCTTAATCGATCTACCTGTTGAGCAAATAAAGGAAAGGCTCTACACCAAAACTAAAGATCTACAATTAGGTGAATCACGAATACCTTTAAAATTGGTTCATACCAATAAATGTCCTGTTATTGCACCATTAAAAACATTATTACCTGAAAATGCTGAACGGTTTAACATTGATATAGAGCAATGTTTAATAAACCAACATAAATTGTTAGAAAATCAAAATTTATTACAAAATAAAATACAGACGTTATTTAATATTGATAATAATAGTCCTATTAATACTATTAACGCTGATGTTGATGCTCAAATTTATGGAAAATTTCTAAATAACCAAGATAAGTTACGCTGCGAGACTATTCGAACAACTCCAATTCATCTATTAGATAGTTTATCATTAACGTTTGATGATCCTCGTTTACCAACACTATTTTTTCGTTATAAAGCGCGAAATTACCCACAAACATTAACAGAGCATGAACAGATTATTTGGAAAGATTATTGTCGCGATAAACTCAACACCCCAAAAATTCAAGATTACTTATTAATATTAGAACAATATGCTGAAACTTATATTCAGCAACCAGAAAAACTAGCAATAATTAAACAACTTTATCATTACTGCCATTATTTAGTTGGTAATTAATTTTGACGAGCGTATCATATAGACAAATAACTTTATGTCACTCTAGCATCCGTCATAATTTATAATTAAGATTAATAGCATTTACGTTATGAAACATTTTCTAGCTAAGCACGCTACCATCAGACATAGACTATATTCTTTATACTATACTTTTTTTAGTTATGGTCGTGGATTGGTCATATTAACTCTTTGTTTATGGGTAGGTAATATTATTTCTAAAATATTACCTATAATAATTCCTGGCAGTATTATTGGTTTATTGATCCTGTTCTTTTTACTTGCATTTCAGTTAATTCCCACTTGCTGGATCAAAAATAGCTGTAATCTATTCATGCGTTACATGACATTATTATTTATTCCTGCAGCAATGGGGATTATGGATAATTATTCACTTTTATTACAAAATTGGGTTCCGATTATATTTGGCTGTGTAGGTGGTTCTCTTATTGTATTGCTTCTAACCGCATTTTTAACAGAACAATGTCATAAAATCGCAGCAAAAAATTCAATTTCATCACCAAAAGATGAGGTCAATCAGCCATGATATGGATGCTACCATTAACGCTTTTTGTTTTCTTCATTATTAGAAAAATATCATTTAAAATAAAAAATCCGTTATTTAATCCCCTTGTGATTACGGTAATAGTATTAATTCCAATTTTACTGATAACAAACACCAGTTACACACAATACGTTGACAACGTACAAATCATTAATAAACTATTGCCTTATTCTGTTGTTGCTCTCGCCTATCCTTTATATGAACTTATTCCCCAAATTAAAGCTCGTTGGAAGTCAATAATGATTATTACTTTTACCGCATCGCTTGCTTCAATGATAACCGGTGTTTGTATTGTATTTTGGTTAGGTGGAAGTATTGAGATTGCTGCATCTGTGCTACCTAAATCTGTTACTACTGCCATTGCAGTAACAATTGCAAGTAATCAAGATGGTGTACCGTCAATAGCTGCATTATGCGTGATATTAGTTGGAACATTAGGCGGTATATTTGGACATCAAATATTAAATTTAGTTAAAATAAAATCAGCACCAGCAAGAGGATTAGCTATCGGTGCTGTTTCACATGCTGTCGGCACTGCCCGTTGTATTGAAGTTGATTATAACGAAGGTGCGTATAGTTCGTTATCATTAGTTTTATGTGGTGTTATGACCTCATTGACAGCACCTTTTTTATTTCCAATAATGGTATTTATTTTTAACTGGTTTTAGCATGAAATTAAAAAAGCTTATTGCTTATATTGCTAGTTTCTGCTTGATTTTAATAACTGCTATTGTAGGTTTAGATTATTGGATCAGCTATAAAACAGCTCCTTATATTTATCATGATGAAAACAAACTTCCTTACCGGACTATTGGTGTTGTACTTGGAACATCGAAATATGTTCGAGGAGGAGGTTTAAATGATTTTTATCGTAATCGTATTGATGGAGCAATTGATCTTTATTGGCAAAACAAAGTTGATTATTTATTATTAAGTGGTGATAACGCTCTTTTAAGCTACAACGAACCAATTACTATGAAGAAGGATTTGATAAAAGCAGGAATTCCTAGCGATGTGATCGTTTTGGATTATGCAGGTTTTAGAACTTTCGATTCAGTGGTTCGTGCCAATAAAGTATTTGATGCAAATAATTTTACTATTATCACTCAAGAGTTTCATTGCGAACGAGCCATTTTTATTGCCCTTGCTCAAGACATACAAGCACAATGTTTTGCTGTGCCCTCCCCTAAAAATATGAAGTTAGTCCGTATCCGCGAAATGTTTGCGCGTGTTAGTGCATTTATTGATCTTTATATTCTAAAAAAAGAACCTAGATATCTTGGCCCTGTAATTCCTATTTTATCTAATGCTCAATAACCATCCTAAATAACAAAAGATTGTAAAAACTTTCAGGAAAGTGCATCTTTAAGTATAAAAACCAGACAAAAGAGAACTTGTCTAATAAATTAGATTGCATTTTTATGCAGGAAAAAGTAATATTTAATCAAATTTAGCATCAAGAAAAATGTATAACTAACAATGAATATTGAATTAAACCATATTAACTGTTTTTATGGTAAACATCAGGCTTTAAATGATGTTTCACTCTGTTATCCACTTGGTGAAACCATTGTTTTACTTGGTCAAAGTGGAGCAGGAAAAAGCTCTTTATTAAAAGTATTTAATTTACTTGAAATACCTAAATCAGGGCAGATGACTATTGCTAACACCCATTTTGATTTTTCTGAAAAAATCAGTGAATCAACAATTAGACATCTCCGTAAAAATGTAGGCATGGTATTTCAAAACTATAATTTATGGCCGCATTTGACGGTACTAGAAAATTTGATTGAAGCACCTTGCCAAGTATTAAAGTTATCTAAAAAAGAAGCTTGCGATAAAGCAATGGCGATATTACAAAGATTGCAAATTGATGATATGGCACAACGCTACCCGCTTCACCTCTCAGGTGGACAACAGCAACGTGTCGCTATTGCTAGAGCGTTAATGATGGAACCTCAAATATTATTATTCGATGAACCTACAGCAGCATTAGATCCAGCAATTACATCGCAAATTGCCGAAATTATCAATGAGCTATCTCAAACAGGTATTACACAAATTATAGTTACGCATGAAGTTGATTTTGCACGCAAAATTGCTTCACAAGTAATTTATATGGAGCAAGGTAAAATCATTGAGCGAGGACAACTCGAATGTTTTGCTCATCCTAAAACTGAAGAGTTTAAAGCTTATTTGTCACATTAATTAAAATAAAATTAGGTGGATATATGAAAAAAACGTTACTAGCCATTTGTCTTGCAGGAACTGCTTTTGTAGCTCAAGCAGCAGACACCTTAACAATCGGAACAGAAGCAACTTATGCGCCTTTTGAATTTACTAATGAAAAAAATGAAATCATCGGCTTTGATATTGATGTGATTAATAAGATTTGTGATGAAATAAAAGTTTCATGCAAAATTGTCAATCAATCATTTGATGGTTTAATTCCTAGCTTAAAAACTCGTCGAATTGATGCCGCTATAGCCGGAATTGATATTACGCCAGAACGACAAAAACAAGTTGATTTTACTAAAATTTATTATGATGATAGCTCAATCCAATTTGTTACATTGAAAGATACATTGACTAGTCTCGATCAACTAAAAGGTAAACGAGTTGGTCTACAAAAAGGAACAACTTATCCTAAATATTTAAGTGATAAATTCCCAGATATGAAAGCGGTTAGCTATGATAGTTATCAGTACGCTATTTTAGATTTAAAAGCGAAGAGAATTGATGCAATAGTTTCAAGCTCAATCGTAGCTGGCGAATGGCTAGGCAAAGAGGCAGATATTGTTGCTTTAAGCGATAAAATCACTGACCACGACTATTTTGGTGAAGGTTTAGGAATTGCTATCCGTAAGGGTAACGAAAAATTACTTAACCAATTTGATCAAGCAATAGATAAATTAAAAGCTAACGGTGAGTTAGATGCTATCTATAAAAAATGGTTCAATAAATAAACTATATTTTTAAATAAATACAATGATAATCTCGCCGCATTATCTTGCGGCGAATTTATTTTTTAAATTAACCTTGGTTTTTTTATGTTTGATTTTTTTGCAAATAAAATGATATGGATCTCATCGTTAATGGATGGGTATATTTTGCCGCTTATACAAGCAACAGGTATCACATTATCATTGGCCTTTGTATCATTAATTATCGGAATTGTTTTCGCTTTAATTTTCTCAATACTAGAATCTGTTCCATTTAAACCCGTTGCGTGGGCAATGTCCTTATTTAACTTAACAATTCGCGCGTTACCTGAATTATTAATTGTGGTAGCTATTTATAACGGATTACCACTATTATTAATATTATTAAATGATGGTTTCACAATCGATCTTTATTATTTGTCATTGACGATACAATTAGATATTCAAGATTTTAATATTAGTCCTTTTTTATGCGGTGTTGCAGCACTATCACTTTTATACGCTGTTTATGCCTCTCAAACGTTACGCGGTGCATTTAAAGCAATTTCTAACGGACAAAAACAAGCAGCTCAAGTACTTGGGTTAAGTAAATCACGCACGTTTCTTCGTATTATAATGCCACAAATGTGGCGTCATGCCTTGCCTGGATTAAGTAATCAGTGGTTAATTTTGTTAAAAGACACCGCATTAGTTTCAGCAATTGCAATTGATGATTTAATGATGCAAACCAAAACTATCATCGCGCGAACCAACCAACCTTTTTTATGGTATTTTGTTGCAATGATCATTTATCTAATTATCTCAATTTTAAGTCAAAAGGTTATAACGCGTATTGAAAAACGCTCAACCTATTTTGAACAACCTACATCAGCGAAAAGTTAGTAAGGCCGTATTATGTCTGATAATTTTATTCATTACCTTAACATCATTGCCCAAGGTTTACCCGATACATTAAGTTTAGGTATTTTGGGTATTTTATCTGCTGGATTGATTGCTGCTTGTCTATCATGCATATTGTCATTAAATCACTTTATATTAAATAAAGTTATACGCACATATGTCATTATATTTACAGGTACACCTTTACTAGTACAACTTTTACTAATTTATTATGGGCCATCACAATTTAGAGATATTTTAATCAAAATACCGACGTTTTATAACATTATTTCTTCGCCTTGGTTTTGTGCCTATTTAACATTAACACTCAATAGTGCCGCCTATACAACTCAAATTTTTTATGGTTCATTAAAAGCCTTACCTAAAGGACAGTGGCAAGCTTGTGAAGCACTTGGCATGAATAAAAAACAAACTTTAAAAGTTGTTTTGCCTTATGCATTAAAAAGAGCCCTTTCGACTTATTCAAATGAAGTTGTCTTTGTAGTAAAAGGCACAGCATTAGCGTCAATGATTCCTGTTATGGATGTTATGGGCTACAGCAATGAATTGAATGCGGATTATTATGATTTCACTATTTTTATTGCTGCTGGGTTAATATATCTCTTGATAAATGGTTTACTTAGCACCATTATGAGGATTATAGAGAAAAAAGCCCTCAAATTTGAAAACTAATATGAGCCAATTTGATTCAGCATCTTTTTTAAAAACAGTTCCACATAAGCCAGGAATTTATCAAATGTTTAATGATAAACAGACGATTATTTATGTGGGAAAGGCTAAAGATCTTAATAATCGCTTAAAAAGTTACTTTAATAATAGTAAAAAAACGCTAAAAACGGATATGCTCGTTAGTCATATCCATCATATTGAATTTACAATTACCAATACCGAAACCGAAGCCTTACTGCTTGAACAGACTTATATTAAAAAGTATCAACCCCGATACAATGTACTGTTAAAAGATGACAAAAGTTACCCTTTTATAAAGTTAAGCAAAGAACAACATCCGCAATTGTCTCTTTATCGTGGTGCGGTCAATCGAAAAAAAGATGAATTTTTTGGCCCTTATCCAAGTGGATATGCAGTAAAGCAAATATTAGCTTTATTACAAAAAACATTTCCAATAAGACAGTGTTTAAATTCAACCTATCGCAACCGAACTCGCCCCTGCCTACAATATCAAATTAAACGTTGCTTAGGGCCTTGTGTGTCTGGATTAGTCAGTGATGAAGATTACCTAGAACAAGTTAACTATGTTAGATTATTTTTATCTGGTCAATCAGATCAGATAATACAAAAAATAACTGAAGATATGCAAAAAGCTAGTAGCGAACTCAACTTTGAAAAAGCAGCGGTTTTGCGTGATCAACTTCAAGCAATAAAACACATTAATGAAAAACAAGCAATATACAATAATAATGATAATCTTGATGTTATTGGATTCCATTATGAATTAGGATTAGCTTGTATCTATGTACTGTTTATTCGGAATGGGCAAACTTTTGGTCATCGATCATACTTTCCTAAAGTACCATCAAATACAGAACTAGAAGAAGTTATAGAAACTTTTTTAGGACAATTTTATCTACAAGGTAACCAGAATAGAAATATTCCGAGAAAAATTTTACTCAATTTTTCATTATCAGATAAACAACCAATGGAAGAGACACTGTCACTTATTGCAGAGCATCAAGTTAAACTCATTGATGAACCTAAAGGAGATAATCTTAAATTACTCAATATTGCAACAGTAAACGCTCAAACTGAAGTTAAAAATAAGCTATTAGAAAATTCCACAATAAAACAACGATATGACGCATTAAAATCTTTTTTGGGAATCGATAAAATTAACCGAATGGAATGTTTTGATATCAGCCACTTTATGGGTAAAAACACGATTGCATCTTGTGTTGTATTTGATGATAAAGGACCTGTTAAATCTGAATTCCGTCGTTATAATATTACTGGTATCACACCTGGCGATGATTATGCGGCAATGGAACAAGTCTTAACGCGCCGTTACAGTAAAAAAGAACTACCCGATGAAAAAGTTCCTGATATTATTTTTATTGACGGTGGTAAAGGGCAACTTAATCAAGCTCTAAAGGTATTTGAACAATTAGAGGTAAATTGGAACAAAAATCATCCTATACTAATTGGTGTTGCTAAAGGAGCTGATCGTAAAGAAGGATTAGAAACCCTCTTTTTTGAAGCTCATGGTACAGGACATTATCTTGATGATCATTCCCCTGCACTATTACTCATTCAGCAAATAAGAAATGCATCACATGATCATGCTATTGTTGGTCAACGTAAAAAAGGGACAAAACAATTAACCGACAGCGCCTTAGAACATATTGAAGGTATTGGCGCTAAAAGGCGTCAAGCACTACTGAAACATTTTGGTGGATTAAGAGAGTTAAAAAATGCCAGTATTGATGAAATAGCGCAAGTACAAGGTATATCAAAACAATTAGCTGAAAAAATTTATCTAAATTTACAACAATAACCCATTGAAAAAATAACATATTTCAGGCAACATAATCATTAAGAAAATACTGTTTTTTATTAATCTATAATGCATTGATTAATAAAATAAAAAAAGAGCTTTTGTCACATGAAAATTAATTTTCCAACATTTTTAACACTATTTCGAGTTATTTTAATTCCTTTTTTTGTGCTGGCATTTTATTTGTTCCCTCATGAATGGTCTGGTTTTTTCTCTGCATTAATTTTTTTAATTGCGGCCGTGACTGATGTATTAGATGGTTATCTTGCTCGCCGCCTAGGACAGACAACCAAGTTTGGCGCATTTTTAGATCCAGTCGCCGACAAAATCATAGTAACAATAGCGCTTGTTTTAATTACACAATATTATCAATCATGGTGGATCTCAATCCCTGCAATTATTATTGTTTCACGAGAAATTATAATATCGGCCTTACGGGAATGGATGGCTGAAATTGGTAAACGTAACAATGTAGCTGTTTCGTCAATTGGGAAAATCAAAACGATAGCACAAATGACAGCATTAACTTGGCTACTTTGGCGTCCTTGTGACATTGTTATTTACGCAGGTCTTGCAGCATTGTTTATTGCAACAGTATTAACGCTATTATCAATGTTGCAATATTTATGGATAGCACATAGCGATTTATTAGAAGAATAATAACTTTTAGTTAATATTTCTACCTAAGCATGTTTTTATTCGAGTAATTTTGTTGATAAATTCTAGTAAACAAAATTACTCATCCCCTTCAAAATCAACCAATAACTTCTATTTAAATTGTTAATCAATCAAACATTGAGCAATTAAACGATTTATTTAAAATTTTTATTGACTGAAACCATAAGATCGGTAAAATGCACAGCATTCAAAACAAATTACTTTTTAGTAATTAATTTTGAGCCCGGGTGGTGAAATCGGTAGACACAAGGGATTTAAAATCCCTCGGCCTTTTTGGCCGTGCGAGTTCAAGTCTCGCCCCGGGCACCACTTCTTACCTATGCGGGAATAGCTCAGTTGGTAGAGCACGACCTTGCCAAGGTCGGGGTCGCGAGTTCGAACCTCGTTTCCCGCTCCAATTCAAAAGTAATAATTAAGACAAGAAGTTAGTGGCAATAATTTTATTTTTAAAGTCCTAATTTAGGTTTAATGATTTTTGTTTTTTGATTTATTTCTGACATTTCCTTTTGCGTTATAAAATAACTCAAATGTCAAATTAAATAAGGACTATTACAAATAATCAAATGTAGACAATTTAATCTCCCTTTAAATTTTCAATGCGTCAATAACAGCTCTTAGCGCAGGAGATATATTTTTATGAGGGTAATAGATATACGATGCTTCGAGCTTAAGGCTAAAACGGTGTAGCACTCTAATGAGAACGCCTTTTTCTATATCATCCGCTACCAATTCTTCTGGTACATAGGCTAACCCCAATCCCAAGCGAGCAGCTTTAGCTTCCAAATAACTATCAGCAAAAAAGTAGAAAATTCTCTATGATAAAAGTAAAAGGGGATTTAATGATGAAAAAAATGACTGAACATCAAATCGTCGCTATTTTAAAAGAAGCTGAAGCAGGTATTCCTGTCAAGGAACTCTGCCGTAAATATGGCATGGGTAATTCAACTTTTTATAAATGGCGGGAAAAATACGGCGGCATGGAAACTTCGGATATCAAACGCTTAAAAGAGCTGGAGGCTGAAAACCGCAAACTTAAGCAGATGTTTGCCGAGCTGAGCTTAAAATCACAGCTTCAGGAAGAAATCATAAAAAAGCTTTAGTGCCCACAAAGGCACGTAAAACGTGGGCACAGCAACTACAACAAAATCATTCTGTTACTATAGCTATGAGCTGCG
>NZ_LZHJ01000109.1:0-390 GCF_001690815.1 Gilliamella sp. GillExp13
CCAAGTTATGTAGAAAGCCGGAAAACGCGAGGACATTGGGAGGGCGATACGATTATTAGCCGTAAAGACAAGCAAGCATTGGTGACATTAGTTGAACGCAAAACAGGGCTAGTATTAATTGGGCGCCTCAATCAACGTACCGCCTCCGAAACGAGAGATATGATAATAAAATTGCTAACGCCGTTTGAAAAAATGGTTAAAAGCATCACCTTTGATAATGGAACCGAATTTAATTATCATCATGCTATTGAGTATTATTTAAACACCACCGTGTACTTTGCGGAGCCTTATAAAAGCTGGCAAAGAGGCACAAATGAAAACACCAATGGCTTAATACGTCAGTTTATACCTAAGTCAGCGGCCATTTCATTAGTTGACGACAAACAGATA
>NZ_LZHJ01000110.1:0-9878 GCF_001690815.1 Gilliamella sp. GillExp13
AATGATAATGAATTACAGCTCAAATGTCAAGTAAATCAATTATTTACTTTAATTTTTATGTTTGTTTGATTGTTTAATAATCTATTCCTTTAGAGAGTTAAAGTATAACCATTTTAAAAAAACTTGACTAGTTTTTTTTATGCAATTTTTTAATTAGCATATGGTGTTAGGTTTTGTAAGTCTTAACTTTTGTGGAAATAATAAATATTGGTGATAACTTCTAAACCAAGGAATTAGTGAGTTACCTAACAACCGACGCTTTAGCTGCAAAATGTGCTCAATTTATATCCTCATCCCCCATGGCTCTCACCTCGACAAAGCTATCTTAACTTTGCCTTGATGTTCAAATTTGTGTTCCATACAAAGCACAAACTTGCAAATATTCCCGTTTGACACACTAACCTCACTTAGTTATTGGCACATTCTAAGCGTCATGAAAATAAACATATAAACCTTACCATGTTATAAGATGTATTTTCCCCACAAAATAATTCGGATAGATAATTGATTTTATTTAATTTTTATTTCAACTTTTAGAGAGAATAATCAGTAAAGAAATAAACAAACTTCCCTAATATTATTCGCAATTAATTGAAATTGTTTTAAGATTAAATCCTGCCTCTTTATACAACTTGTAACGTTCCCTTGCTAATGACTTTAACTGCTCATCAACTGGCACAAAATCGATAATATCACGATAAACACCTGCAAATTCAGGAAATTGTTCTTGTAAATTAATAAGTAGCTGACGTGTGCCGCTACTGCGTTTTTGTGGCCAGCTGATTTCAACAGGTGATCCCCCTTTCATGCCTTCACCGGCCAAATTATGCGGAACAAAATTGTCGGTTTCGAGTTGCCAAAGGTACTCGTCTATTCGTTCTGCTTGAGCCTGATCTTGACAAGCAATTTGCACGCGTTGATTGGCATGCCATGCTTCAATTATTTTTTTGCATGCTAGTTTTTCATAAAAAAGCACGCCAGACTCGTTGGCTTCTGTTTGGTTTTCAAGTAAATAGAAGATCACTTTTTTCATAAAATATTAACTCGATTTATTGATCTAGTAGATATTGAATCAACATGGCAACTGGACGACCCGTTGCACCTTTTTGTCTTCCTGATTTCCACGCTGTACCAGCAATATCTAGATGTGCCCATTGATATTTTTCGGTAAAACGTGATAAGAAGCATGCCGCAGTAATGGTGCCGCCATCTCGACCACCAGTATTAACAATATCAGCACAGGTTGATTTGATTTGTTCTTGGAATTCACTATCAATCGGTAGCGCCCATGCTTTGTCGCCTGCTTTATTGGATGATAAGATCAATTGTGCAATTAATTTGTCGTTATTACCCATTACTCCAGTATAGTGATGTCCTAGTGCAACGATACAAGCGCCAGTTAAAGTGGCAATATCAATAACAGTTTTTGGATTGTAACGTTCAACATATGTTAAAGCATCACATAAGACTAAGCGACCTTCAGCATCAGTGTTAATCACTTCAACTGTAGTACCTGACATGGTTGTCAATATGTCGCCAGGGCGATAGCTGTTGCCGTCAGGCATGTTTTCACAACCCGCCATGACTCCAACAACGTTAATAGGTAATTTTAACTCTGCCACAGCCTGCATAACACCATAAACGGTTGCCGCACCGCACATATCGTATTTCATTTCGTCCATGCCTGCAGATGGTTTGATAGATATTCCGCCTGAATCAAAGGTTAGTCCCTTGCCGACTAAAACATACGGCTGAGCTTTTTTATCTTTAGCACCATTGTATTCAATAATGGTCATGATTGATTCGTTTTGCGAGCCCCGCCCTACTGCTAAGTAGGCGTTCATGTTTAATTTTGCCAATTCGCTTTCGCCAAGGCAGGTTACTTTTAATGATGAATGCAGTTTGCCTAGTTGTTTACCTTGTTCGGCTAAGTATTTTGCGTTACAAATATTTGGCGGCATATTGGCAATTGCTTTTGTTGCAGTAATAGCATTAGCAATAATTTGCCCTTGTAACAAGTTATCAGTTAATGCTGATAACGCTTCTTTATCATGAATTAATAATGTCACTTTAGTTAGGCTTGGTACAGGATCTTTAGTCGTTTTAAAGTCATCAAACCGATAAGTTATATCGCTAATAATTTGCGGCAGTTGTTTGGCTATTTCAAGGCTAGTTACTTCATTGAATGCTAATAGATCCCATGCAATATTTTTAACTTTTTTAGCTAGTAGTTCTTTTATTACCACTTTAATAACGGTTTTAGCTTGAACTAAGTCAAATGTTTTTGCTTTGCCACAACCAACAAATAAAAGTTTTTGTTTTAAATTGTTATTTGGATGTAGCAAAGTAGTTTTACCTAGTTCGCAACTTATATCACCTGATTTGATAAGCTGACTAACTAAACCATTGGTTGATTTATCGATATCTTTGACAAAATCAGACTGGCTTTTTCTTGAATCAATTGAAACAACTAAACACTCTGTTTTTTGTTTAGTTATAATAGTACTGCTTTTTATTTGAAATTCCATGGTGCTTCTCGTTTATGAATTAGTTCAGAAAAATTATATTCTATCGGTTCATTGTTGGATAGCAACAAAAAGATAACTAAAACGAAACAAATCAGATTATAATAGTCTGATTTTGTGCCAACAGATAAAGGTAAGATGTGATAATTCGTCGATATTTAGTGAAAGAAACATTGAAAACCCAAGGGGCAATTTTATTTATTTTGTTGCTGATTTTCCTTTCTCAAAAATTAATTAGAATTTTGTCGAGCGCAATCGATGGTTCAATCCCTCGTGAATTAATTATGCCGTTACTAGTTTTAGGCGTATCAAATATGGCCGATCTTATTTTGCCGCTGAGCCTTTTTCTTGGTGTACTTGTTACTTTCGGGCGACTTTATTCTGATAGTGAAATGGTAGCTATGCATGCATGTGGTGTTAAGAAAAACTTAACTTATCAAGTAGTATTTTTTCTATGCATTTTAACTAGCATATTAACCGTAATGAATTCACTTTGGTTTGGTCCTTGGTCTAACGTTAAGCAAGATCAGTTGGTTGCTAATGCTAAGATCAATCCTAGTTTAGCTGGATTATTAGCAGGACAATTCCAACAAACGCCAGATGGTAATTCAGTTATTTACATTGGTAATGTGGATAATAACAATTTAGAAAATGTATTTATTGCTCAAATCAATCCAAAAGCAAATCAACGACCTTCTATTATTATTGCTAATAAAGGTAAGACTGGACACGATAACGAAGGTAACCAAATTATTACACTTGAAAATGCTAATCGTTATGAAGGTACAGCACAATTAAAAGATTTTAGAATTTCAAACTTTCATAATTATTTAGGTATCATAAAACCCAAAGAGTTAAATACTAACGAGGATAACGATAAAGTTGATGTTCAGCAATTGGGAATATTAGAGCTTATTAATACTAATACACCTAAAGCTGTTGCGGAATTTTATTGGCGGATAACGCTAATTATTTCAGTACCATTAATGGCCTTTTTAGTTATTCCACTGAGCGTATCAAACCCACGACAAGGACGCCTTGCGCAAGTTTTACCAGCTTTACTGATCTATTTAGTTTACTTTTTATCGGCCAGTTCAATTAAGGCTAATGCTGGTAAAGGTCGGTTAGATCCCGAATTGTGGTTTTATATATTGAATTTAGGATATTTTGTGTTAGCGATAATATTGAATTGTTGGGATAACCTATTTATGCGTAAACTTCGCTTAAAATATTCGGCATCTTAAGGAGCAAAGCGTGTTTTCGATTTTAGAACGTTATATCGGTAAAACTATTTTAAGCACCATTGGTGTTAGTCTTTTTTTACTTATTAGTTTGTCGGGTATCATCCGTTTTATTGATCAGCTTCGAAAAATTAAAGTTGATTATGATGCGTTTTCTGTCGGTATTTATACGCTTTTAATGACTCCAAAAGATTTAGAAGTATTCTTCCCGATGGCAGCGTTATTGGGTGCATTGATTGGTTTAGGATTGTTAGCATCCCGCAGTGAATTAATTGTAATGGAAACATCTGGCTTTAGTCGTTTCAAAATTGCATTTGCGGTGATGAAAACAGCATTACCACTAGTACTAATTACAATGGCGATTGGTGAATGGGTTGCCCCAGTTAGCGAGCAAACTGCACGCAATATGCGTTCTGAAAAGCTTTATGGTAATTCGTTAATGGCTGAACAAGGCAGTCTTTGGGCTAAAGATGGTAATGATTATGTATTTATTGGCCATGTAAATAACGATAATTCGATTTCGAATGTTTATATTTATTCAGTTGACCAAAATAAGCTTCAATCCATTACCTATGCTGCTTATGGAGTGTATGAAAATGATACTTGGACATTATCGCAAGTTGAAAAAAATGATCTAACAGTGCCCAATAAAGTAGTTGGTGTAAATACGATATCCATGCCTTGGAAAACAAGCATTACTCCTGATAAATTAAATATTGTCGCATTTGATCCTGACTCGTTGTCGGCTTCAGGACTTTATGAGTATTCACAATATCTAAAAAACTCTGGGCAAGATACTAAGTATTATGATTTGCTGTTTTGGAAAAAGATCATTAAACCAATTTCAGTTGCTGTGATGATGTTGTTAGCTTTATCGTTTATTTTTGGTCCATTGCGTAGCGTATCAATGGGGATTCGTGTGGTGATAGGTATCAGCTTTGGCTTCTTATTTTACATTGCCGATAATTTGTTTGCGCAAGTAAGTATTGTTATTGGTATTTACCCTGTTATTGGTTCCCTTATAACCAGTTTCGTATTTTTATTGATTAGTTATATTTTATTTAAACGAAAAAACTAGGTCTTTTAAAATTTTATCCTATCATCTGATTAAGATGATAGGATTTTTATATTGTAGCGATTATGCTGTCTGTGATTGTTTATCAAATAGGTTTAAATATTGCCCATAACCTGCATCTTCCAGTTCCTCTTTAGGTATAAATCGTAAGGAAGCTGAGTTAATACAATAACGTAATCCACCTAACTCTTTTGGGCCATCATTAAAGACATGCCCAAGATGAGAATCAGCTTCCACAGATCGCACTTCAATACGCCTCATACCAAAACTGGTGTCCTTTTTTTCAACAATATTGCCCTTTTTTATCGGTTTAGCAAAACTAGGCCAGCCACATCCTGAATCAAATTTATCTAACGAAGTAAATAACGGCTCGCCAGACACAATATCAACATATATCCCTTCCTCATGATTGGAATTAAATTCGTTTTCGAACGGTGGTTCAGTCCCATTTTTTTGAGTTACGTGATATTGCATAGGTGTTAATATAGACAGTGCTTTTTCTTTCATTGTTTTATTCATAAGTCACCTTTATGTTATTTATTTTAAATAATAGAATTAATTACGACTTAACATTGATTGCAATACTTTATCTTTAATCCAAAAATAATGATATAAGGCGCCAGCTATATGTAAAATAAGTAAAATTGCTAATAAATATGAGCTGAACTTATGCATAATATGAAAAAAATCATAAAACATATTAGGCATATCAATAGCCGGAATAGAAATGATGCCCCCAAAATTCAGCGACCGACCACTCATTAAGTACCCAGACATAGGCACAATAATTAAAAAAATGTAAATAAACCCTTGTATGGACTTCGATAAAATACGTTGTAGTTTTTGATTTTTAGGCAAGACATTAGGCACACCTTCGGTTTTAATAATTGTAAAACGCCACAATGTTATTACAAATATCAACACGCCAAAAGATTTATGCAATAAATAAATAGTAAACATACCTCCCAAATAATGTGACAATGTCACTTTAAATAACACTAATAAAAACGTTAATACAATCAGTATCAATGTTAACCAATGAATCCATTTTTGTTTATTACTATATTGCGGATAGTTTTGCATAATTTAATTACCTCTTTATTTTTGCCAATGCTGTGCTAAAAACTTTGATCGCCCTGATAATTGATAATATTGATTATAATGCTGGGGTTGTTTTGTATAATAATGTTGGTGATAATCCTCAGCTAGGTAAAAAGCAACTGCAGGCTCGATAGCGACACCTATAGGCTTATCGAACTTCTTACTATCTTGTAACGCTTGTTTAGACGCTAATGCTAGTTTATGTTGATATTCATTATGATAAAAAATAACAGAACGATAAGAATCACCTCGATCAGCAAATTGCCCTTGAGAATCAGTTGGATCGATTTGTTTCCAAAAAATTTCAAGCAATTTTTTATAACTAATAACTTTTGGATCAAACTTAATTTGTACCGCTTCGGTGTGCTCTGTTATGCCTGAGCAGACTTGTTGATAGGTTGGATTGATAACATTTCCCCCCTGTATATCCTGCTGCAACACTAATAATCCCTTCATACTGATCAAAGGGTTTGACCATACACCAAAAACAACCACCAGCAAATGTTGCTTGTTCATATTGTTGCATAATAATTTCCCACTTAATATGTTAAACAATTCTTCTACTATTTATTGCTTAACTTCAGCATAATCATTAACACTAAAATGCACTGCTATAAATTAGCATACTACTTGAAAATATTTAAAAAAACACCATATCATTAGCCAACTATTTCAGTTATAGAAGGATTCATTTATGGCAAGTGGATGGGCGTCTGACGATGCCGTTAATCAACAAATCGAAGGCACTATTGCTGATGCCATCGAAAACGCAAGAAGACAACTCAATCACAGTACAATTAGCGCTCATTTTTGTATTGAATGCGGAGAGCCTATTGCAAAAGCCAGAAGATCTGCATTGCCTGGCGTACAATATTGTTTGTCTTGCCAACAAGAAATCGATAAACAATTAGCTAAAACATCAAGTCTATATAATCGTCGTGGCAGCAAAGATAGCCAACTACGTTAATTTGAAGATACATTTTTAACCAATTGAGCTAAAATATGGGTGGATTATTATCCACCCTAAGATACAAACAATAGTTATTTTTTACCTTCACGAACAGCGTCATAAGGATAAACAATTAATTTATTATCAAACCATTCAGCACAAAAAATATCTTCTAATTTTTCATAACCTTGTTTTGCAATCTCTTGTTTAACCCAATTTTCATCTTTTTTGAGTTGCTCTAAATTGTCATGGCTAATACCGCCATTTTCAATGATAAGCACAGCAATATCTTTATCACCTTTTTTGATAACAGTTAACGAACCATTTAGTTCATACCAAACCTCTTTTAACTCATCAAAAGAAGCTATGCCTTGTATATTAACTAAGGTTTCAAAATCCCTTACTGGTAAGTTAGCTTTAACAAAATTATCCGTTATTAAATGCCCATTTTTAACAAGTTGGATTGGTTCGCCATCTATAGCATCGCGTAAACGTGAGTTTTTAGATTTGATAAATCGAATTAAAACAAGTAAGCCAGCCCAAATAGCCACTAATCCAGCCGATTCCCAAGAAGATACTGTCGGACTAAGTAAGGCCCCCCCAACCAACGCACCAATAACCATACTACCAACCTGATCAAGCTGTGACATAGGTGCTATTTGGCTTTTACCCGATAACTTCACATAAACAAGTAAAATAATTAAAGCTAATAAAAATTTTGGTGCCATTTCTAATAAATACATTTCCTTTCTCCAAGTTAAACAAAATATGTTGAACTACAATTCCAAATGCAGAATCAATAGAAACTTCTGTATCGAAACGGGTAATAATTTATGTAAAAATCAGTATAATTTCTGTTTAATTGATAATCAATGCGTATCAGTTTTTATGACTAAAACAGGGTATGATTATTAATATAACTTATTGATTGTATTTTACTCTAAAATTTACATAATTTATAAGATTATTACTTTGATTGCGATAACTAATTTCTATTATGCAATGTTGCAAATTGGTGTGTCTTAAGTTTGAAATAAAGGTAAGATATTTACCCACAAAAACGATCAAAAAGTATATATTTCCAGTTAAAAAGGATAATAACAAATGCAACTAATACTCGTAGAATCGGAAAAACAATTATCTCTTGAAGAATTTTAAGAATTTAGCAAATATTTTGATAAAGAGATTCCACTTTCATTTATTGATTTTTACATTAAATTTAATGGCGGTTACCAGTGAACATACCAGTTAATGGGCAAATATAATTAAAGTGCCATATTTTAGAACCAGTCTTTTTGCAAATATAATTCGTCTCCATCAGATAAAGTGTAATCCTTTTCTTTTGGCTTAGCGTTTTTAATTTGGGTATCCGTAAGAGGCTTAACTATTTTTACCATGTTATACAACTCGACGTTATATTCAAACGTATAACATAATATATAACATAAAAGTTTGAATTTAGTTAAATCAGGATGAGCTTAGTTGAACAGTAAATTAACTAGAAAGCTTGTTAGATAAAGTTTTTTTGAACGTTTTTAAACTTGCTTGATTCTTGCTATGGTGGCCCCTACTGGACTTGAACCAGTGACCAATCGATTATGAGTCGAATCAACCAACTAATTGATTTTAATATTTAATTAATTTCTACGTATTAATAAATCTCATAATAGAGGGATAGATATTGTTAACAAATAATAAATAAATTAAAAATTTTGTCAACATTAATAATCATCCATTATTGTATGTATTACTACTAGTATTCTATATCAATTACATTGAATACTAATAGTAAGCTATTATTGAATAATTTTCATAATCAATAAACAATTATTTATATAATTAACCATTATTTTAATTGATTAAAATGCTCATCTAAACAAGATCTTAATTGATCATGATCTGTTACTATATATTCTAATGTTGTTGACAACGATGAATGCCCTAATAGCTCTTTTACTAATGTTACATTCCGATCAGGGTGTTTCATCAAATTTGTTGCTAATGTATGTCGAAATCGGTGAGGACTAACTTTAACATTGCAAACTTTTGATAATCGCTGAAAAAATGCATCTATTCGATCAAAATTCATTTCTTTGTAAAAATCACATTTATCATTTTTAAAATGATAAATATTAAATAGCTGCATGGTCGGTTTTTTATTTAACATCTTTAATTGTTTCTTTAATTCAACAATATCTTGAAAAACATCGTCAATCAGAGGAATTTCTCGTTCATTATGAGTTTTCGAGCCCTCTTCTCTTAAAAAAAGTTTTTTATCTTTATCATTAATATCACAAATACGAATATGCAACAATTGATTACGTCGAATACCTGTGTATTGCAAAACTTTAATCAAAGTTATCCAAAATTGAGCAGGATAGCAAAAGTCTCTTGGTGATTCGTTTAGCTGTTTTTTTTAAGAAAACTTAAGCAAATATCAATATCTGCTTGTGATATAGTCTTTTTGGCTTTCTTCCCTGGTTTTATTAACATCCTATCAAATGGATTTTTTTTTGAATAACTAAACCTTGCTCTATTCCAAATCCCATCAAAGCTTTAAAATGACGGCAATAACTATTCCACGTTACATGTTTACATTGTCTGACTTCCAAAATATGACTTCTAAAGTTGGATACTGTCTTATTGTTAATTGAGTTAATATTGTAACTCTCCCCTAAAATAGTACAGCAAAAAAGTAGAAAATTCTCTATGATAAAAGTAAAAGGGGATTTAATGATGAAAAAAATGACTGAACATCAAATCGTCGCTATTTTAAAAGAAGCTGAAGCAGGTATTCCTGTCAAGGAACTCTGCCGTAAATATGGCATGGGTAATTCAACTTTTTATAAATGGCGGGAAAAATACGGCAGAATGGAAACTTCGGATATCAAACGCTTAAAAGAGCTGGAGGCTGAAAACCGCAAACTTAAGCAGATGTTTGCCGAGCTGAGCTTAAAATCACAGCTTCAGGAAGAAATCATAAAAAA
>NZ_LZHJ01000111.1:0-591 GCF_001690815.1 Gilliamella sp. GillExp13
GTAATGGTAAGCCAATAGAGTCTTCGGTATGGCGCCAAGTTGAAAAATACCTCATGCTTTATTACAGCCCAGAGCAGATTGCTGCACGTTTAAAGAAAGTCAGCGTCCAATCAATCTATAACTATCTTTATCAAAATAAAGCGCGCTATGAACAATTCAAACCTTATCTAAGGCGAAAAGGCAAAGCCTATAGGCATTGTAAGGCACCGAGTATTAAAGAAGGAGACCGCCGTTATAAACGGTCAATTAAACAACGTCCAAGTTATGTAGAAAGCCGGAAAACGCGAGGACATTGGGAGGGAGATACGATTATTAGCCGTAAAGACAAGCAAGCATTGGTGATATTAGTTGAACGCAAAACAGGGCTAGTATTAATTGGGCGCCTCAATCAACGTACCGCCTCCGAAACGAGAGATATGATAATAAAATTGCTAACGCCGTTTGAAAAAATGGTTAAAAGCATCACCTTTGATAATGGAACCGAATTTAATTATCATCATGCTATTGAGTATTATTTAAACACCACCGTGTACTTTGCGGAGCCTTATAAAAGCTGGCAAAGAGGCACAAATGAAAACACCAATGGCTTAA
>NZ_LZHJ01000112.1:0-15082 GCF_001690815.1 Gilliamella sp. GillExp13
ACAAATGAAAACACCAATGGCTTAATACGTCAGTTTATACCTAAGTCAGCGGCCATTTCATTAGTTGACGACAAACAGATAAAGAAAATACAATATCTATTGAACACACGCCCAAGAAAACGGCATAAGTTTAAAAGCCCTGCCGATTTTTATTCTAAGGAGTTAAGAAGAATTGCACTTCATGGTGTAATCTAGGTAACTCAATAAACTAATTTAAGTAAAGGTAAACATTTAACCAAATTGGTAATAGTTGCCTCTCCTTTATAATATAAGCGCCATATCTTTTGTCAGTGATAAGGCGTTTGTTTTTTTTCATGTATATTCTTTATAGCCGTTTTTTAAACTTCATAAATAAAGCGAGTTGTTCCTACATTAAATTTTTATCACTTCCTATGTTTACAATCTTCATACTAACCTCTAAACTAATCGATGTTCTCAATGGGGTGCCCTGAAGGGCTGAGAATGTTAGATAGAATAACATAACCCGCCGAACCTGAACTGGATCATGCCAGCGGAGGGATTTGAGTTATTGCACTTGCTCAAACCTTTTGTCTTTTATTTGCTATTTTGGAGGCAAAATGTTTTGTAAAAAATTGTTATTATTTTTGATATTTTCGGTACCTTTTATGGCAAATGCTGCCAACGTAAAACCAACCTTAACTGTTTATAGTTATAATTCCTTTATTTCACAATGGGGGCCGGGAAGAACAATTGAGAAAGGGTTTGAAGCACAGTGTAACTGTGAACTTGAGATTGTTACATTAGGCGATGGAGTAGCGGTTTTAAATCGAATGCGACTTGAAGGTGATAGAACTAATGCCGATGTAATTTTAGGATTAGACAATAACCTTTTAGAACAGGCAAAGCAAGCCAAAATAGTTATACCTCATCAAATCGCTAAACCAGATAATTTAAATACCAACTGGTGGGATAGTGATTTTATGCCTTATGATTTTGGTTATTTCGCTTTTATTTATGATCAACAAAAAATCAGTAATCCACCACACAGCATGCATGAGCTAGTAGATAATAAAGCCAACTGGAAAATTATCTATCAAGACCCACGAACCAGCACTCCAGGGTTAGGTTTATTATTTTGGGTGAAAAATATATATGGTGATGATGCCACATCTGCATGGCAGAAAATAGCAAAAAATACTGTGACAGTGACCAAAGGTTGGGGTGAAGCTTATGGCCTATTTTTAAAAAACGAAGCGGATTTTGTGCTTAGTTATAGTACTTCGCCAGTTGCACATATTATGAATGATAATGATCATCGTTATGCTGCTGCTGTTTTTGACGAAGGGCATTATCGCCAAGTTGAAGTTGCAGGTATTACTAAGTATAGTCAGCATCCTGAATTGGCACGTGCTTTTTTACAATATCTATTAACTCCTGATGTACAACGTCAATTTGCTGAAAAAAATTTCATGTATCCGATTATTAATATAACGTTGCCTGAAGCTTTTCAGCAAATTGAACCAGTCAATAAAGCACTCGAGTTTGATGCTAAGCAAGTTAAAAGTAACCAAAAGAAGTGGGTTAGTGAATGGAAATCCACCATTAGTAAATAGTTTTATTTTGTATAATGTTGAAATTAAAAACGTTAATTCCTGGCATTAGTGCTGCAAGCTTGATTTTAGTTGTATTAGGTTCAGCGCTATTTGCGCTTTGTTTAGTTGCTTTTGAGTCTGATAATTTAACTGTCTATTTTGATAGCTATTTATTACATGTTATTTGGATAACGGTGCTTCAAGCAACATTATCAACATTGCTATCCGTTTTATTGGCAATATTGATGGCAAAATCCCTATCAATGGTCAATTTTTTGGGGAAAAATGTATTGCTACGCATTATGCCTATCACCTTTATTTTTCCTACGTTGGTTGTGGTAACGGGGTTATTATCTGTTTATGGGCAACATGGTTTATTGGCGTTGTTTTGTCATTATTTGGGTTTGCCTTTTGTGATATCCATTTATGGTTTAAAAGGTATTTTATTGGCACATATATTCCTTAATTTTCCTTATGCTTGTTGCTTGTTTTATCATACTTTAAATAGTGTACCAGTCGAACACAAACAATTAGCTGCTCAATTGAATTTTTCGAGTTTTACTTATTTTAAATTGGTGGAATGGCCACTATTGCGTCGACAATTGCTACCGATGACATCGCTAATTTTTATGCTTTGTTTTTCTAGCTTTGCTATTGTATTAGCACTAGGTGGAGGACCTAAATATACCACACTTGAAGTTGCTATTTATCAATCTATCCGCGAATTTGATTTGATACAAGCCGTGCTTTTAGCGTGTTTACAGCTGGTTTTTTGTATTTTCTTTATGGGTTTGATGCAAAAATTTAATTATAGCTATAAATTTAACACTCACTATGTTAAGCAAAGTTATCGTTTACCCGTTCCGTTTAGCTTAGTTATGTCGAGTCTTGTTATTATTGTTATTGGTGCATTATTTATTTTACTACCCATCATAACTATATTAATAGAAGGTATATATTTTTTTCAATGGTCATTTTTTTCGGTAGCTTTTCAACGTGCTGTTATGTTTTCGTTATTAATTGCTTTTGGATCAGCCAGCATTGCAATGCTACTAGCTTTATTATTACTTTATACAAATAGCCGATTATTGATTAATCAGCAAATAAATTGGAGTAATCGGTTAATGTTAGTTGGATCGCTGATTTTAATTATCCCAAGCATGGTGCTGGCATCTGGTTTATTTTTGTTGTTATTTTCGTACGCTTATAGTTCGGTCTTTGTTTGTGTTTTGACGATGCTTTGTAACAGTTTAATGGCACTACCATTTATATTAAAAAACCTTGCTGCACCAATGTATGATGTTACATCACGTTATTGGCAAGTAAGCCAGTCACTTAATATTACTGGCTTTTGGCATTTTTATTTAATTGAATATAAAGCACTAAAAAAGTTAATTATTCAAAGTTTTGCTTTTTCAGCAATATTATCGTTGGGTGATTTTGGTATTATTGCGTTATTTGGTGGCCAGTCAGTCACAACGTTACCTTATTATTTATATGAGCAAATATCGTATTATCGTTATCATGAAGGTGCTGTAACTGCTGCATTATTGCTAATATTATCTTTTAGTTTACTGGTTGTGATAGATTATGATCGAACTGAATCAAATTAATTGTCAATACGATAATTTTAAAATGCATTTTGATATCAAAATTAATGCAAAAGAAAAGGTGGTTATTGTTGGACCAAGTGGTGCAGGTAAAAGCTCATTGTTAAGCTTGATTGCTGGGTTTATTTCACCAAACTCTGGGCAAATTTTACTTAATCATCAAAATATGATTCACACTCAACCAGGAAAGCGACCCGTTTCAATTTTATTCCAACATAATAATTTATTTGATCATTTAAATGTTGAACAAAATATTGGCTTAGGCATAAAGCCTTGTTTAAAACTAAATACATCGGAACGCCAAAAAATAGATGATATGTTAGCTAAAGTTGGTTTAACTGGTTTTAATAATCGTTATCCCGAACAACTTTCAGGTGGTCAGAGTCAACGTGTTGCGTTAGCTCGTTGTTTAATTCAACGTCGACCAATTTTATTGTTAGATGAGCCATTTTCAGCTCTCGATCAAGCATTACGGTTTGAGATGTTAGCATTAGTTGATCAAAGTTGCGATGAGCTCAATTTGACATTAATGATGGTGTCACACAATCTTAATGATTCGCTTAGTTATTTTTCTCGTTGTTTGGTAGTAGATAATGGGCAGATCGTTTTTTATGGTTTACCAAACCAATTAAACCAACCTGAAAATAATCACATTGCAAAGATATTGGGTTTAAATATCTCCAAGAAGTAATAGGTTAGCATTTAATAAGTTATATATTTAAATTTAGATATTTAAAGCTTAAGGTTTTATTAATCTACCAAGCGTATATTGCATTTAATGATCAATAACAACGCAAATTAAATATCTATGCTAAACATAAAAGCAACCCACAAATTTAGCTGGTTAGCACTTATCTTTAATATTCTATTTTTTACTTATTTTTCTAGTGCATTACAGTTATATATTTTTCTTTCGGGGCATTCTAATGCAATTGGACTTCGCGATTCAATTATCTATAGTTTAATTTGGCTTATTCCTGTTTTGATTTTTCCTAATTATACAAGAAAGATTGCGACTGTATTTGGTCTTATTGTCGGCTGTTTGTCTTTGGTTTCAGTCGGCTATTTTGTGATTTATCGACAAGAATTTTCGCAAAGTGTATTTTTTGTTATGGCAGAATCAAATTATAGTGAATCGAGCGAATTTGTTCAGCAGTATTTTAGTATTAAATTAGTTGTGGTATTGATTATTTATAGTTTAGTGGGTATTTATCTTTGGAGTAAAGTCAGACCTGTTTATATTAAAACAGCTACTAAATGGATTGTATCACTATTAATAGCTATTTATGCCATAATGCCTGTGTTTATTAGTGTGACAATAAAAAAATCATCTATTGAAAAAGCCGGAACTCATTTACTAACGCGTATGGAAACAACTGTGCCATGGCAACTTATTAATAGTTATTTGGCTTATCGATCTCAACTTAATAATATGGAAGATATTTTAAATCATTTAGACACTTTACCTCCTGTTGAAAATTTAAAAGATGCTAACGGTAATACGCCTAGGACGTTGGTGTTAGTCATTGGTGAATCAACAACACGTAATAGAATGAGTATTTATGGTTATGGTCGAAATACCACACCTCAAATTGAGCAGTTTAAAAAAGATAATGCTGATTTTGTTGTATTTAACGATGTGGTTTCATCAAGACCTTATACTATCGAAATTTTGCAACAAGCGTTAACTTTTGCTGATGAGAGGCATCCAGATTTATACCTTAAAACACCTTCATTAATAAATCTTATGAAGCAAGCAGGGTATAAAACATTCTGGATCACTAATCAACAGACCATGACCAAGCGTAATACCATGTTGACTATGTTTTCTAAACAAGCCGATGAACAGTTTTATATGAATAACGATCGTAATCAAAGCTCAAGACAATATGATGAATCGGTATTTGAGCCTTTCAAAAAAGTGCTAGCTGACAACGCTGAAAAGAAATTTATTGTTATCCATCTGCTTGGTACGCATATGAAATACGAGTTCCGCTATCCAAAAGACGGTAGGTATGAACGTTTTAAAGATAAGGAAAGTATTCCATATCCTCTCGATGACGATAAAGTATATGTATATAATAGTTATGATAATGCAATAAGTTATAACGATTATGTCACAACAACACTGTTTAATATCTTCAAAAACAGTAAAGAAAATGGTTTTATGTTATATTTTTCAGATCATGGTGAAGATGTTTATCAAACTCCACCTCATAATGTGTTAGGGCGAAACGAGAAGGCACCAACTAAAACTATGTATACTGTGCCATTTATGCTTTGGCAATCGCCAACATGGGAGGCTACGCATCCTAATAACTATCAAGCTTATGTAGATAGAAGATTTAGTACTCAAGATTTGATTCATACTTGGTCTGATTTAGCTGGATTAAGTTATAACTTATATGTTCCTGAAAAAAGTATTGTTAATCCTAATTTTCACGAATCGATTCGTTGGATTGGCGATCCTTATGATAAGAATGGCTTAATTGATTTTGATAAATTAACTAAGTAATTCAATTAGGTTGTTTACACAAATATTTAAGGTATAATATTGTATATTTATACAGTTATATTTAAGTGTTGTGAAGCCCGCTATGCGAAAAATTATTCATGTTGATATGGATTGTTTTTATGCCGCCGTTGAAATGAGAGACAATCCCCGTTATCGCAATATGCCTATTGCGGTAGGGGGAGATCCTCGTAAGCGTGGTGTGGTTGCGACTGCCAATTATTTAGCTCGTCAGTATGGTATACACAGTGCTATGTCAATGGCTCAAGCCATAAAACTTTGTCCTAACCTTAAAATTATAGCGGGTAGGCATGCAGTTTATAAAGAAGTCTCCAAACAGATCCACCAAATATTTAAACGATATACTGAATTTATTGAGGCTTTATCACTTGACGAAGCTTACCTTGATGTAACTGATTGCAAACTTTGCTATGGTTCAGCGACTTTGATTGCTCAAGATATTCGTCAAACTATTTTTAATGAACTGGAATTAACTGCATCGGCAGGCGTTGCTCCACTTAAGTTTCTTGCCAAAATAGCCTCTGATATGAATAAACCTAATGGTCAATATGTAATAACACCAGATAACGTTGATAGTTTTATAGAGCAGTTACCGTTAAAAAAAATTCCAGGAGTGGGTAAGGTCACGGAAAAAAAATTAGCCCAATTGGGGCTATTTACATGCAATGATATTGTTAATTATGATGTAACTAAATTAATTCACCAATTCGGTAAATTTGGAAGAATACTATATGAGCGATGTCAAGGTATTGATGATCGTGAAGTGTGTAATGACAGGCAACGTAAATCAGTAGGGGTAGAGCGTACTTTAACGGATGATATTCATAGTTGGGAAGAGTGTTTATTGCAGTTCGATCCATTATTTGATGAAATGGAAAAACGGTTAAGCAAAGTTCGTGCTGATTTATCGATTGCTCGGCAAGGCGTAAAATTTAAGTTTGACGATTTTCAGCTAACTACACAAGAACATGTTTGGTCTAAATTGGATAAAGCTGATTTAATTGAGCAAGCGCATAAAGTTTGGTTAGAACGGCGTAATGGGCGTGGCGTTCGGTTAATTGGTTTTCATGTAACGTTAATCGATCCGCAAGTTGAAAAGCAGTTGATTTTTCAGTTTTAGCCCTTTTAACCATAAAAATGAGGATGCAGGCAAAGCCTTCAAACATCCTCATAACAAATGATAGCTAGCTAATAATGATTATTTCAAACTTGCACCATTAGTACTAATGACTTCTTTGTACCATTCAAAAGAGTCTTTTTTATAGCGTTTCATACTACCGTTACCTTCATTATCACGGTCAACATAAATTACGCCATAACGTTTTTTCATTTCGCCAGTAGTGAATGATACAACATCAATAATTCCCCAAGCAGTGTAACCCATTACATCAACACCATCATAATCTATAGCGGTTTGCATAGCTTTGATATGGGCACCTAAGTATTCAATACGTGATTTATCGTGTATTTGATTACCGTTTTCGAGTTCATCAATTGCACCAAAGCCATTTTCGACAATAAATAGCGGTAATTGATATCGATCATACAGACGATTAAGTGTATAACGTAAACCTTCAGGATCAATTGGCCAACCCCAATCACTGCTTTTTATATAAGGATTTTCAACCGCATTAGGTAGTGCCCCGTTAACAATATTGTCACGATTATCATTTTTGGCATCCGCTTTCACAACGGTTGACATATAATAGCTAAAGCCAATGTAATCAACCGTACCTTTTTTCAAATAACCTAAATCTTCTTCAGTAATATCGAGTTTATAGCCTTCACGCTCAAATCCTTTTAATGCATAAGCTGGATAGTAACCGCGAACGTGAACATCAGGGAAGAAGAAGCGTTGATGCATAGCAATTTCTGAAGCCATCATATCTTCAGGATTACAAGAATATGGATAAATTGGCACATGCGATACCATACAACCAATTTGAAAATCAGGATTGATTTTTTTACCGGCAATGACTGCTTTGGCACTTGCTAAAAGTTCATAATGAGCGACTTGGTATAGAACTTCTTGCGGATTTTCGCCAGGTTTAACTTGTACACCAGAATTAGTCCAAAAGAAGATAGGATTGCTAGTATCCATTTGGTTATTGATTTCGTTAAATGTCATCCAGTATTTAACTTTATTTTTATAACGCTCAAAACATGCTGTCGCAAAACGTTCAAAAAATTCTACTGTTTTACGGTTTCTAAAACCACCATAATGGCGAGCTATATGTAATGGCATTTCAAAATGTGATAGCGTGATAACAGGCTCTATGCCATGAGCAATGAGCTCATCAAAAACATTATCATAAAAGCGCAGGCCTTCTTCATTTGGTTCAAGCTCATCACCTTTTGGAAAAATGCGTGTCCAAGCAATTGACGTGCGTAAACATTTAAGACCTAATTCAGCAAAGAGTTTGATATCATCTTTATAATGATGATAAAAATCAATGGCCGTATGGTTTGGGTAAAACTTATCGGGTTCAATATCTTGAGTGATTTGTCTTGCTACGCCATGCGCACCTGCTGTCATGACATCAACTACGCTTGGCCCTTTACCGCCTTCGTTCCAGCCACCTTCAAATTGGTGAGCGGCTAAAGCACCGCCCCATAAAAATGGTTTTTTAGTCATTTTTTATTCCTTGTTATTGCTTAATGTTAAATATGATATCATCAACTGTTACTTGTGTTTTATCGGTTAATGAAATTTGTTGATACTGATCGGTATTAACAATAATAATTGGGGTAATTAATGGATAACCTGCTTGCTTAATTGCCTCAGGATTGAAGCTGATTAGCAAATCACCTTTTTTCACTTTTTGGTGTAATTCAACATGATATGCAAACTCGTTATTAGTCAAATTAACCGTATCAATCCCCACATGAATTAATAATTCAACGCCGTTATCTAATGTTAACCCAATAGCATGTTTGGAATTTTCAAATACCGCAGTTACCTCGGCATCGAAAGGTGCATAAACATGATTATCAGTAGGCTCAATGGCAATCCCTTCACCCATGAGTTTTTGTGAAAAAGCAGGATCGGGCACTTCACTCAGTGGTAAAGCATGGCCTGTCATCGGGCTAGTAATATTAACCTCATCAAGAAGAATTTTAGGGTTATCATTTTCAACAACAGCAGCATCTTGCACTGTTTCACCAGTACCAAATAGTTGGATTAACAATACAGGTCCTAAAAGAGCAATAAGCGCACCAATCAACACGCCAATAAATGAACCAGGATTATTTGGGCTAATTGCATTAACGATAGTTAATGGACCTGGTAAACCAGCGTAAGCAACATAGTGAGGAGCAAAAAATCCTGCCACAATACCACCACAAGATGCAGAAATACAACCATAAATAAATGGTTTTTTAAAGCGTAAGTTAACACCATAAATAGCAGGTTCGGTTATACCGAATAAGCCAGTGATAAAAGCAGATAATGAAATACCTTTCATCTCTTGCGTTTTGGTTTTTAAATAAAAACCTAATGCTGCACCAACTTGACCAATAACGGCAATGGTTTGGAAAGCTTGGAAAGAATCTTGACCATACTGCTTAAAGTTTTCGACGATAACAGGTGTGATCCCCCAATGCACACCAAAAATAACAAAGACTTGCCAAACGGCTCCAATAATCCCACCAGCTATTGAAGGTGCTAGACTGACAAACCAATTATAACCGTTGGCAATGTATTGCGCACCATTTGCTGTTATAGGACCAACAACAAGTAATGTTAAAGGTACCATAATGACAAGACTAAATAATGGCAATAAAACGGGTTTTATAATGCTATGTAGTCTAGGCTCTAAAAATCGTTCTAAATAAGAAAGTAACCAAACTAAAAAGAGTGGTGGTAAAACGGTTGAAGCATAAGTTGTTTGTGATAGCGCAATACCAAATAGATCAATTTCTTGTCCTTCGCTAATTAGTTTTGCAAACTCAGTCCATGTTGGTGATAACAGCGCAGCACAACAAGCAACAGCGATATATAAGTTACAACGAAAATGCTGAGAAGCTGTAATGGCAATAAAGATAGGTAAAAAGAAAAAAGGTGCCCAAGAGATGAAATTGAATACCTCAAAAGTTCCAGTTTTTTCTAGCTCAGGACAGGCTAATTTAAGTAAAATCAAGATACCTTGCAAAATTCCTGATGCGGCTAAAATATAGACAAACGGGGCAAATACAGCCGACATTGTCGCAATGATGCGATTTAATATGTTGCTATCATTTCCTGCTTCAATTTTGTTATCAGTATTAACTAGTTGAGTAAAAGCGTTATAGACTTTATCAACATGCGTACCAATAACCACTTGGATTTGACCGCCTCTTTCAACAACGGTAATCACACCCGGCAATTTAGCAATGTTTTCTTTTGCATGATCTGGTGTATGCTGGGTAACGAGGCGAAGGCGTGTTGCACAGCGAGAAACGGTAACAATATTTTTCTCACCACCTAACTCATTTAAAATATCAACAGCTAGCTTGTTATAATCTCTAATTTTTGATGACATCCATAAACTCCTTAAAAGCAATTCAGTAAGATTATTTTATAGACAATTTAAAAATTGTTAATTAACAATTATATTGTTTGTGATCTTGATCTACTTTTACATCATTTAATTTAAAAGTTAAAATAACTTGTATAAAATAATGTTTAAATTTTCATTAAATAAAAAGATATAAAAATGGTTAAATATCAGGATGTTGCAAAAAAAATCAAACAGATGATTTATCAAAAACAACTGTCCAAAGGCACTCAGCTTGCTAATATTGACGGGTTAATTAATCAATATCAGGTCAGTCGTAGTACAATTGTTAAAGCGCTTAATTGTCTTGAGCGGCAGGGCGTTATTTATCAAGTGCAAGGTAGTGGTATTTTTGTTCGTGAACGTAAAAAAAGAGGCTATCTCAATTTTTTGCAAAGTCATGGTTTTACTGTCGATCTAGAAGATGTTTATGGTTCTTCGACAGTACTTAATGTTGATATCATCAAGCCCAGTGCAAAAGTTAAAGAAAATCTACAATGCGATGATAACGAAGAAGTCTATTTTGTTAAAAGATTGCGCTATGTTGAAGATAAATTATATGGTTTAGAGCAGTCATATTACCGTAAAAAGTTAATTTGTTACTTAAATAAAGAAATTGTGGAAAACTCAATTTTTAATTACATTCAGGAAAATTATAATATTAATATTGGTTTTTCGGATAAATATATGCAAGTGATAAAACTTGATGAAGAAATGGCTCTTTATTTAGGACTGCAACCTGGCGAACCTGCACTTTGTGTTGAAGAAATATTTTACACCTCATCTGGTGAACCATTTGATTTTTCAAAAATCATTTATCATTACGAAAATGCAAGATTTTGTATACAAAATCACTCAAAGTAAGTTTGAATGATGAATTATTAGGAAGATGAATAAGAAATCGATCATTCATCTTCCTTTAATTATTAGCAAATTTAACTGTTAACAATTAAATTTCACCACCAACACCCTTAAACTTTTCAACCAATGCGGCGATCTTTTCAAAGACTCGGTTCTTTTTAATTAAATATTGGGGATTCAGCGGACTCATTTTTGGTAAAATCTCGTTCAACTCTGTGCCGTTTTCGGTTGCATATTTTCGCTTTAATGATGATGCAATATAGCGTTTTGTTGCCGCTTCATTTAAATTTTCCTCTTCAATTAAGAAATTAAGCTCTACCTGTAACTCTTGCTGTGCATACAAGAAAAACGCATCAATAATCGAGGCTTTATCTGGAATAGCATCAAGATCAGTTTGTTTTATAAACTCAACAACTAGCTCTTCTTTAGCTCGATTTTCTAAGCTTGATCGAATTAATCGCTTAGCATCTTCGACAATGTCCTGTTTGGTTTTTTCTTGTTTATTTTGTTCATAAATTAACTCAAGAATATAATCCAAATTGATCTCTTGCGATTTTAATAGATCAATTTCGAAAACCACATCATCCCAGTCAAATCTTTGCTGATCTTGTTGATTGGCTTCTTTTTCTCGGCGTAGCCAATCACGAATATCATTATAAGTTGAACGATAATTTTGAATTGTGCGGTCAGTCGGTAGTTTAACGGCTTGCATTTTTTGCAGATCTTCATCAGTCACATAATGCTTATTTTTAAACGCTAAAACTGCTTGCGCATCTGTCATATCTAATTGTTGGAAATCCTTTAATGCAACAAATTCATCATAATTTTGTAATATATTGTCAGCACGTAAGTACTCACCAAATAATTTAACAAACTCTTTTTTATCTTTTTCTTTGATAATTTCATCAGGGCGTGGGAACTTTTCTTGTAACTCGGCAACGATGGCTAGATAGCCATTGTGAAAATTACCTGAATCTTTATCAGTAAACCCTTCCATGTATTCCTTAAAGCTTTTTTCTAACACTACTTCATGAGTATTACTTTTACCAAATGTTTTTATTGCATCAATGGTCGCTTGTTCTAAATCACGAAACGCCACAATATTACCAAAGGTTTTGGTGGCATTATAGATACGATTGGTGCGTGAAAAGGCTTGAATTAACCCATGATACCGCAGGTTTTTGTCGACAAATAGGGTATTAAGTGTTGGAGCATCAAAGCCAGTAAGGAACATACCAACGACAATTAATAGATCGACTTCTTGATTTTTTACTTTTAAAGACAAATCACGATAATAGTTTTGAAATTGATCGCTACTGACATCAAAGTTAGTTTTAAACATTTGATTATAATCTGATATCGCAGAAGCTAAAAACTCTTTAGCACTCTGATTTAAGGCATCTATTTCAAAACTTTCATCGGCAAAATTACCTTGTGCATCTTGTTCTTCATTAGCAGAATAAGAAAATATCGTGGCTATTTTTAACGGCTGATTTGCACCTTCTTGTAATTTTTTGAATGATTCATAATAGAGTTTAGCCGCATCGACACTACTCACTGCAAACATGGCATTGAACCCTTTACTTTTGCCCATTAATCGGTGGGTTTTTTGTTTAAAATTATTCAGAATATATTGTGTGATTTGCTCAATACGGTTTGGGTGGAGCAATGCTTTTTTATTTTCAGCAGCGCTGAGTTTTTCGAGATTTTGTTCTTGCTCTATCGATTTAAAATTAGGACGCACATCATTATAGTCAACTTTAAATTTTAGTACCTTTTCGTCACGAATTGCATCGGTTAATACATAAGCGTGCAGTTCATGACCAAAAACATCCGCTGTGGTTTGCGTTCCGATTGCGTTAGTATGCATAATCGGCGTACCAGTAAAACCAAATTGGTAATATTTTTTAAATTTACGCTTTAAGTTTTTTTGAGCTTCGCCAAACTGGGAGCGGTGCGCTTCGTCAAAAATAAATACCACATGTTTATCATAGATTGCTAAACTATCATCGCTTTTCATTAAATTATTAAGCTTTTGAATAGTGGTGACAATAATTTTATTATCGGTTTTCTCAATATTGCGCTTAAGCCCTGCGGTACTATTTGAGCCATTCACACTATCTTTTGAAAATTTTTGATACTCTTTCATAGTTTGATAATCCAGATCTTTACGATCCACCACAAAAAAAACTTTATCAATAAATTCTAATTCGGTTGCAAGGCGTGCCGTTTTAAAACTGGTTAATGTTTTGCCAGAACCTGTTGTGTGCCAAATAAAACCCCCACTTTGTAAGCTACTCCACTTTTTGGCATGATAAGCGCTAATGATTTTCCATAATATACGCTCGGTGGCGGCGATCTGGTAAGGGCGCATAATTAACAATGTGTCATTCACATCGAGCACCGAATAAGTCAATAACACATTTAACAGCGTTCGGCTGGCAAAAAAGGTGGCGGTAAAGTCTTTTAGATCTTTTATTGGCTCGTTTTTAACATTCGCCCAATTCATTGTAAAATCAAAGCTATTTTTGTCACGTTTAGTCGTGTTAGCAAAATAACGTGTATCGGTACCATTTGAAATAACAAACAGTTGTAAATATTTAAATAGTGAATTGTCTTGATTAAAGCTCTCTTTACTATAGCGATGCACTTGATTAAAGGCTTCACGAATAGCAATACCACGCTTTTTTAGTTCAACTTGAACAAGCGGCAAGCCATTAACTAAAATCGTCACATCATAACGATTTGCATAATTACCTGTTTGCTGAAATTGATGGATAACTTGTAATTTATTATTAGTAACCTCTTTTTTATCTAACAGCTTGATATTTTGGATATGACCATCATCAAAAACAAAATCGTAAATATGATCGTGGTGGATTTTGCGACTTTTATCGATCATCGATTCATTGGGTTTATCCAAATACTCTAATACAAAACGTTGCCATTCATCATCCGTAAATTGCATTTTGTTTAGTGTTTGCAACTGCTCACGAATATTGGCTAATAACTTTTCATGTGTATTTAAATTTGGTAAGTATTCATAACCTTGTCGAGCTAAATCATGAATAAATTCATTTTCTAAATCCGTTTCAGTCTGATAAAAAGCAGCCGATTCTTCAAGTTTGTTGTAGTTATCTAAAATAATATAGCTATTGGTTTCGGCGATGGGGGTTGTTCTAATTATCATAGTTATTCATCCATAATGTTTCAATTATGTTAAGTTTTAAAGATTCACTAAATTCATTCTCATTAATAATAGAATCAATTATTTCAAGTAGTAAATTATCGTTTATTTTTCCTTCAGCTAACCATACAACAATTTCTTCCATTTCTTGAATAAATTTTTTAACGCAGTATTGATAATTGTTTTGTAACTCTCCCCTAAAATAGTACAGCAAAAAAGTAGAAAATTCTCTATGATAAAAGTAAAAGGGGATTTAATGATGAAAAAAATGACTGAACATCAAATCGTCGCTATTTTAAAAGAAGCTGAAGCAGGTATTCCTGTCAAGGAACTCTGCCGTAAATATGGTATGGGTAATTCAACTTTTTATAAATGGCGGGAAAAATACGGCGGAATGGAAACTTCGGATATCAAACGCTTAAAAGAGCTGGAGGCTGAAAACCGCAAACTTAAGCAGATGTTTGCCGAGCTGAGCTTAAAATCACAGCTTCAGGAAGAAATCATAAAAAAGCTTTAGTGCCCACAAAGGCCCGTAAAACGTGGGCACAGCAACTACAACAAAATCATTCTGTTACTATAGCTATGAGCTGCGCTATCGTTGGCTTAAGCCGTTGTGCTTACTATTATCAACCTAAGTTACAGGATGATTCGGTGATTGTTTCGGTATTGAATGCTATCACAGACCGGCATTTACGCTGGGGCTTTCCTAAATGCTTTAATCGTATCAGAAAGCTCGGCTATCAATGGAACCATAAGCGTGTTTATCGGATGTATTGTGAATTAAAGCTTAATCTCAGAGTAAA
>NZ_LZHJ01000113.1:0-28106 GCF_001690815.1 Gilliamella sp. GillExp13
TCTAAAGAAAAATTTGAACGTACAAAACCCCACGTTAACGTTGGTACAATCGGCCACGTTGACCACGGTAAAACAACTTTAACTGCTGCAATTACAGCTGTACTTGCTAAAAAATACGGCGGTCAAGCTCGTGCATTCGATCAAATCGATAACGCACCAGAAGAAAAAACACGTGGGATTACCATCAACACTTCACACGTTGAATACGATACACCAACTCGTCACTACGCACACGTAGACTGCCCAGGCCATGCTGACTATGTTAAAAACATGATCACTGGTGCGGCACAAATGGACGGTGCTATCTTAGTAGTAGCAGCAACAGATGGTCCTATGCCACAAACTCGTGAACACATCCTTTTAGGTCGTCAAGTAGGTGTTCCTTACATCATCGTATTCTTAAATAAATGTGATATGGTTGATGACGAAGAATTATTAGAATTAGTTGAAATGGAAGTACGTGAACTTCTATCTCAATATGATTTCCCAGGTGATGATACACCAGTCATTCGTGGTTCTGCGCTTAAAGCGTTAGAAGGCGATGCAGCATGGGAAGACAAAATTGTTGAATTAGCAGAAGCATTAGATAGCTATATTCCAGAGCCAGAGCGTGATATCGACAAACCATTCCTATTACCAATTGAAGACGTATTCTCAATTTCAGGACGTGGTACAGTAGTAACTGGTCGTGTTGAACGCGGTGTAATCAAAGTTGGTGAAGAAGTTGAAATTGTTGGTATCAAGCCAACCACTAAAACAACTTGTACTGGTGTTGAAATGTTCCGTAAATTACTTGACGAAGGTCGTGCAGGTGAAAACGTTGGTGTATTACTACGTGGTACAAAACGTGAAGAAATCGAACGTGGTCAAGTACTTGCAAAACCAGGTTCAATCACTCCACATACTGATTTTGAATCAGAAGTGTATATTTTAAGCAAAGATGAAGGTGGTCGTCACACTCCATTCTTCAAAGGTTACCGTCCACAGTTCTACTTCCGTACAACTGACGTAACAGGTACTATCGAATTACCAGAAGGTGTAGAAATGGTAATGCCTGGAGATAACATCAAAATGACAGTATCATTAATTCACCCAATCGCAATGGCAGACGGCTTACGTTTTGCGATTCGTGAAGGTGGTCGTACTGTTGGTGCGGGTGTTGTTGCTAAAGTTATTAAGTAATCAAACTTACCGTAATAAAGAGCAACTATTGATGCTCTTTATAATCAGTAAAAAAGGTGCATTTAGGTGTGCCTTTTTTATTTTTTAATCAATAATTTCATATATACTTAAAGTTAACTAACCGCAGTAACCTTATATTTTCTACAGCATTATAAAACGTCAAGCCTCGAACATATTTCCGTTAAAAGAAAGCCTTTAGCCAATTATTCTAAATGTCTATTAATACTTTTACTAATTTATCTAGCATGTTTTTAGTACATCATTGATATTAAAAATAAATTTCACTATTTACAGTTATACATAAGGTTGTTATTAGTGAATTTAATTCATGATACTATCAATTAGAAACTTATTTATTTCAATAAATATAAGGGTTAGAATAATTTATCGAAAATATATTATTCGCTTATTGTTAGAAGGATAAAGTTTATTCAAATTAATTTTTACAAGGGAGGATTTTATGGAATATTTACAACTTGGTAACTCTGAGATTAAAGTGTCTCGTCTTTGTTTAGGATGTATGAGTTTTGGTGATCCTGCCAGTAAAATGCATGCATGGACACTTAATCCCGATCAAAGCGAAACAATTATTAAACATGCACTAGATTTAGGAATTAATTTTATTGACACTGCCAACACTTATTCTGCCGGTACAAGCGAAGAATATTTAGGACGGGCAATCAAAAAAAATATCGCTCGCGACAAAGTCATATTGGCAACAAAAGTCTATTTTAACGAAGGACACCTATCAAAAACCGCAATTGAAAGGGAAATAGACGGATCGCTTAAACGACTTGGCACTGACTATGTTGATTTATACATCATTCATCGCTTTGACGATACAACACCAATGGAAGAAACAATGCAAGCTTTACACAATCTTGTCAAGGCAGGAAAAGTCAGAGCTTTAGGAGCTTCGGCTATGTATGGATACCAATTTTATAACATGCAACTTGTGGCAAAGCAAAATGGTTGGACGCCTTTTATTTCTATGCAAAATCACTACAATTTACTTTACCGTGAAGATGAACGCGAGCTTATCCCTATCTGCCAACAATTCAATGTCTCTTTAACACCATATAGCCCTTTAGCTGCAGGCAGGCTTGCTCGCCTAGCATGGAAAACCAACACCTTACGCAGCCAAACCGATCAAGTCGCCAAGTCTAAATATGATGGCACGCAAAAAGCTGATGTCAGCATTGTGCAAAGAGTTAATGAACTTGCACAAAAATATGAAGTAACCATGACACAAATAGCATTAGCTTGGCAATTTGCTAAAGGAGTCACTTCACCAATTATTGGTGCAACTAAAACCAATTATCTCGATGATGCTGTTGGATCACTTAAAGTATTTTTATCGGAGGAAGATATTGAATATTTAGAAGAACAATACATACCACATCGTATTGTTGGGGCGCTTTAATTTGTGAAATAAGATGATTACGAAGAAGTTAGCAAACTTTTTAGCCATTTGATGAAATAAATAGCAGTATGATTTTGGGGGAATTTGTCCCTCCCTAATGTAGTAGTTAAGTTTTCTGACACAGCTAATTAGTTTTATTCCAACAATAAAAGAGAATATACCCATTCTCTATTTAACGTATCAAGCAAGCATTTAAAAATAACCGCAATCACAGAGTCGCTGGAGTTGTTTTTTTAGCATAGAAGAATTCCTCTTATAATGGACTCCTCTCTATTAGATCAAAGAACTCGCCAAAAAGCGAGTTCATTGTCATCAATCTGAAACCAGACATTATGTCTGATTTTTTTACTTTTTATCACGACAATATTTAAAAATCTAAATTCGCCGCTTTAAGGGCATTTTCCTCAATAAATAGTCGGCGTGGCTCAACTTCATCACCCATTAATGTGGTAAATAATTGATCCGCTTCAATTGCATCTTTTATGGTGACTTGCAACATGCGACGACTGGTTGGATCCATTGTGGTTTCCCATAACTGTTCTGGGTTCATTTCACCTAGTCCTTTATAACGCTGAATAGTTAATCCACGACGTGATTCTTTAATTAACCAATCAACAGCTTCATCAAAAGATTCTACGGGTTGTTTGCGTTCTCCTCGTTGAATAAAGGCGCTGTCTTCAAGTAGATCTTTTAATTGTGTACCAAGGTGGCAGATATTACGGTATTCATTACTATGGATGAAAACTTGATCTAATGGATAATTAGTATCTACACCATGAGTTTTTACTTTAATGCTTGGCACATATAGCTGTGCTTTTTCATTATATTCAGCTGAATAAAGGTAACTGCTACCATGTTGTTCTTTATTTGATAGTTTTTCAACAAGGGTTTTTGCCCAATTTTCGGCCTGTTGTTGGTTTTGTAAAATACTTTCGTTTAATACATCATGATAAACCAATTCCGATAACAACGCTTTTGGATAGCGACGTTCCATTTTTGTAATAAGTTTTTCGACTTTTTGATATTCAGCAATTAGTCTTTCTAATGCTTCGCCTGCAAGTGCAGGTGCATGATCATTGACATGTAACGATGCATCTTCAAGCGCTAAGGCAATTTGAAATTGCGTCATTGCCTCATCATCTTTGATATATTGTTCTTGTTTGCCTTTTTTGACTTTGTATAAAGGTGGTTGTGCAATATAAACATAACCTCGCTCAATGATTTCTGGCATTTGTCGGTAGAAGAATGTTAATAATAACGTTCGAATATGCGAGCCATCAACGTCGGCATCGGTCATGATAATAATGCTGTGGTAACGCATTTTGTCCGGGTTATATTCATCACGGCCAATTCCACAACCTAATGCGGTAATTAGTGTTCCGACTTCTTGAGATGAGAGCATTTTGTCAAAACGGGCTTTTTCGACATTTAAAATTTTACCTTTAAGCGGTAAGATTGCTTGATTTTTGCGGTTGCGGCCCTGTTTTGCTGAGCCCCCCGCAGAGTCTCCTTCCACTAAGTATAATTCAGATAAAGCTGGGTCTTTTTCTTGGCAATCAGCAAGTTTACCTGGTAATCCGCCTAAGTCTAAGGCGCCTTTTCGACGTGTCATTTCGCGCGCTTTACGGGCGGCTTCTCGTGCTCTTGCGGCATCGATGATTTTTCCGACAACAATTTTGGCATCACTTGGGTTTTCAAGTAGATATTCTGTTAACTTTTCTCCCATTACAGATTCAACGGCGGATTTTACTTCTGATGATACTAATTTGTCTTTGGTTTGTGATGAGAATTTAGGGTCAGGTACTTTAACTGATACTACCGCTATTAAACCCTCACGAGCATCATCGCCTGTGGCGCTGATCTTGGCTTTTTTGCTGTATCCTTCAGCTTCCATGTAGTTGTTTAATGTGCGCGTCATTGCTCCGCGGAAACCTGCTAAGTGAGTACCACCATCTCGTTGTGGAATGTTGTTAGTAAAGCAATAGATGTTTTCTTGGTAACCATCGTTCCATTGTAGTGCCACTTCAACACCAATACCGTCTTTTTCTGTGCTAAAATAAAATATTTTAGGATGAATAGGATTTTTATTTTTATTTAAGTATTCAACAAACGCTTGAATGCCACCTTCGTAATGATAATGATCATTTTTGCCTGTGCGCTCATCAATTAATCTTATTGATACGCCTGAGTTTAAGAATGATAATTCTCGTAGGCGTTTTGCTAATATTTCGTAGACAAACTCAATATTGGTAAATGTTTCTGGGCTTGGCCAGAAGCGTACATAGGTGCCAGATTCAGATGTTTCTCCAATTACTTTTAGGGGCGCTTGTGGTACACCTAATTGATAAATTTGTTGGTGAATTTTTCCATCACGATAAATGACCAATTCTAATTTATCTGATAAGGCGTTAACAACGGAAACACCAACACCATGCAAACCACCAGATACTTTGTAAGAATTATCATCAAATTTACCGCCAGCATGCAATACGGTCATGATAACTTCTGCTGCTGAAATACCTTCTTCTTCATGAATACCTGTTGGAATACCACGACCATCGTCACGTACAGAAACAGAGTTATCAGGGTGGATTGTTACTTCAATATGGTGACAATATCCAGCTAATGCTTCATCTATGGCATTATCAACAACTTCAAAAACCATATGGTGAAGTCCTGTACCATCATCAGTATCACCAATATACATACCTGGACGTTTTCGGACAGCATCAAGCCCTTTGAGTACTTTAATGCTAGAAGAATCATAAGAATTGGACATGGATTTCTCGACTTTTTTGATTGTTTATATCGTTCTGTATATTTACGAAATTATACCAGATTTTATGTGAAAAATCTTATCATTTTCATCGATCATATGGGTAATTTGCGATTGGTTAACTGCAGTTATAAATACTTGTGAATTAGCTTGTTTTAAACGTTTGGCTAACAATTCACGTTTATTGTTATCTAATTCAGATGCGAAATCATCAAGTAGGTAGATACAAGCTTGGGTATTTTGCTTGGAGTAATATTCACCTTGAGATAAACGTAATGCGCACATTAATAATTTTAATTGACCACGTGATAACAAATCTTCAACTGGAATGTTGTGAACACGTAATCGAATATCTGCTTTATGTGGTCCGATCGATGTGTAGTTAAGGAGTTTGTCTCGTTCATACTGTTTGTGTAATATTTCGGCATAATCAGTATCCTGCTCCCAACCTTGGTAATATTGGCAATTAAGTTGGTATTCGGGTAAAAAATCATGGCATGTTTGTATAATTTCAGGAAAAATATGTTGTGAGTAATCCTTTCTAATGTGACTAATTTTTTCAGCAATGGGCGCAAGTTCTTTGTCCCAAGGTAATAATTGATTATAGCTATGGGATTGTTTTAATAATGCATTGCGTTGTTTAAATAAACGCTTTAAATTGTTCCATAAATAAATAAATTCAGGATGGTGATGAAAACATCCCCAATCAATAAATGCTCGGCGATATTTAGGTCCACCAGTCAATAAATCAAATCCTTCAGGTGTAATTAGTTGAATGGGTAATAATTTGGCTAAATCGGTTAATCGATAACCTTCATCTCCATCTATTCTGATTTTATTATCATTATTACGCGATTTAGCAAGCCCAATTGAGTGATTTTGTTGATTGGCTGTGTTTAGTTCGCTGAATAATACTAGTTCTGGCTGTTCGTGTTGAATAATTCGATTAGATTGAGTATGTCTAAATGCACGACCATGACCAAGCATATAAATAGCTTCAAGTAAGCTCGTTTTTCCACTCCCGTTATCACCAACAATGAAGTTGAAGTGTGGCGATAAAGACAACTGTGCATAACTAATATTACGAAAATGATGAACTTTAATTATTGAAAGAGTCATATGCTTTAAATTATTCCGGACGAAGCCGGAATCTTAAGTAAGATTGGATTATAAGCGCATTGGCATAACAACATAAGTTGCTGTTTGATTATTGATATCTTCTATTTGTACACTTGATGTTGCATCGGTTAATAACAGTTGTACGCTATCACATTTCAATGTGTTTAATATATCAAGTAGATAGGTTACATTGAAGCCAATTTCAAGTTCTGCTGATTCATATTTTACGTCAATAACTTCTTCTGCTTCTTCTTGTTCTGGGTTGTTTGCTGTAATCTTTATTTGATTGTTATGGACATAAAGTCGAATACCTCGGAATTTTTCATTAGATAAGATCGCAACTCTTGATAGAGCGTTTCTGAGTTCTTCGCAAGATACTTCAAGTGGTTTATCTGGATTGCGTGGTAATACTCGTTTGTAGTCAGGGAATCTTCCATCAATGAGTTTTGATGTGAAAGTGAAATCACCAAGATTAACTCGTAAGTTATTATTACCAATTTGCATATTGATTAATTCTTCGTTATCACTAACCAGTTTTGCAAGCTCTAGTACCCCTTTTCTTGGTAAAATGACAGAATGATTAGTTTTAGTATCTTGTTCAATAGGTTGTGCGCATAAAGCTAATCGATGTCCATCTGTTGCAACTGATTTTAGTAAACCATCTTCAATTTCAAATAACATACCATTTAGGTAATATCTTACGTCTTGATTCGCCATTGAAAATTGTACTGCATCAATAAGGCGTTTAATGGTTTTTTGTGGAACTGAAAGTTCAACATCACTTTGCCAATTTTCTAAATTTGGGAAATCGGTAGCTGGTAATGTTGATAATGAAAATTTACTACGTCCTGATTGAATCATCAATCGGTTATCGTCAACGCTTATCGAAATTTTGGCATCATTAGGTAAGTTTCGACAGATATCAAGAAACTTTCTTGCTGGCACGGTTGTTGCACCTGGTTCACTTGGTTCAACTAATGGTAGATGAGATATCATCTCTATTTCAAGATCAGTTCCTGTCATCGATAGCGTGTTATCACTCACTTGTAATAATAAATTACCCAAAATTGGTAGTGTAGGGCGACTACTTAATGGTGCACTTACAAGTTGTAATGGTTTTATTAGTTTTTCACGATCTATAATAAATTTCATAGTATTGATTCTTTTTTAAGTTGATAATGTTCGAATTAAATTGGAGTAATCTTCTTTAATGTTATTACTTTCTTCTTTTAACTCGGCGATCTTTCTACATGCATGTAATACCGTTGTGTGATCTCTTCCACCAAAGCCGTCACCGATTTCAGGTAGGCTTTTATTTGTGAGCTCTTTGGCAAGCGCCATTGCTACTTGCCGTGGTCTTGCCACAGAACGAGAACGACGTTTAGAAAGTAAATCTGATACTTTAATTTTATAATATTCGGCAACTGTCTTTTGTATATTTTCAATGGTGATAAGTTTTTCTTGTAAAGCGAGTAAATCTTTTAAGGCATCTTTAACAAAATCAATGGTAATAGCCTTACCAGTAAAATTAGCATTGGCGATAACCCGATTAAGAGCACCTTCTAATTCACGAACATTAGATCGTAATCGTTTAGCAATAAAAAAAGCGACTTCTTCAGGTAATTTAATATGATTTTCTTCAGCTTTTTTCATTAAAATTGCAACCCGTGTTTCTAGTTCTGGAGGCTCAATTGCAATGGTTAGTCCCCAACCAAAACGTGATTTTAACCGGTCTTCAACGCCATTAATTTCTTTAGGATAGCGATCCGACGTTAAAATAATTTGTTGATTACCCTCTAATAAAGAGTTAAAGGTGTGGAAAAATTCTTCTTGAGAGCGCTCTTTATTTGCAAAAAATTGAATGTCATCGATAAGTAAAGCATCAACAGAACGGTAGTAATTTTTAAATTCTTCGATAGCGTTATTTTGTAGTGCTTTGACCATATCTTGCACAAAGCGCTCGGAATGCATGTAAACAACTTTGGCGTTGGCTTTTTTTGTCATTATTTGATTGCCAACTGCATGTAATAAATGTGTTTTGCCTAAACCTGTGGAACCATATAAGAATAGTGGATTATATGCTTTTCCTGGATTTTCAGCTACTTGTTTTGCCGCAGCAACAGCAAGTTGGTTTGATTTACCCTCAACAAAACTATTAAAAGTGTGCTTATGATTAATACCTGAATGATACACATGATTATTATTGGTTTCTTTTGTTGTTTTCCATGCTGGAACAACTTCTGCTTTCTTTTGGTTACTTTGTTCTTTTTTATCTGCGGATATGGTTGAACCAACTTCAAGAAATAATTTTAGAGAATCGTCACTAATTAGTTTATTTAATAGTTGAGAAATAGTAGTTAAATATTTATTTCTTACCCAATCTAGGACAAATCTATTGGGCGCATAGATATAGAGTTTATTATTAACCAATTCCACTTGCAACGGGCGAATCCATAAGTTGAATTCTGTTGTGGGGATTTCTTCTTGTAATTGAGAAAGGCAATCTTGCCAAATAGCGGTAGGCACGGCAACTCCTTTAACTTTGCTTACTAACAATATCGTGAAGTATTATAATCTTTTTTGTGGATAATTTGTAGATCTAAGGTAATATTTAATTTAGTTGTTAACAATAAAAATAAGAAAACCCGGCTTTTAACCGGGTCTTAATGATGAATCTAAATAACAAAAAATTAATTTGTTTCATTAGTTACTTGAACTTCTTTCTCATTAAGTGCTTTAACTTCAATTTCAACACGACGATCTGGAGCTAAACAAGCTTTTAAGTTAGCACCACGAAGAGCATTACATTTTGTACCAGTAACTGGTTGAGATTTACCCATGCCACGAGCGCTAATTAGGCTAGAAGGAACACCTTTAGCAATTAAATATTTCATTACTGAGTTAGCACGTTGTTCTGATAGTTTTTGGTTATAACTAACTGAACCGATACGGTCAGTATGACCAATTACCACGATAGCACTTTCAGTTGGGTTAAGTTTAACAAGATTTGTTAATAAGTTGTCTAATGCTTGGCGACCTTCTTCTTTTAAGTCAGCTTTCGCATAAGCAAATAGTACATCTTCATTTAATACATAACGGTTTACTTCAGTTTTTAATTCAACAGGTGCTGGAGTAGCAGGAGAACCTAAACGATAAGTAATACCTAAGCTTACAGTACCTACGTCTGGAGTTGCTTTACTTTTAGTATGAATATGTTGAACGTATTGATACTCTAAACGAGTAGAGAAGTCTTCGTCGAAACGATAGTCAAGACCTAATGCATAAACTGGAGATAGGTCGGTTTTTGTGCCGCCACGTCCGTATCTTTCTTTATTATCATTCTTCCATTTAGCGATAGTAACCATACCACCAGCACGACCATAAATATCTAGATCGTCAATGATAGGATAGCTTAATTTACCAGTTAATGAAACGCCTTGCGCAGAAAGTTTGCTATTACCCGCTTTAGTCTTATCATCAGTCCAAGTTCTTTTATATTTAGCAGAACCTAACCAATCATAACCTAACTCAAATGCTAAATATGGGTTTGCTTGGAAACCAAGGAAAGCACCGCCAGCAACATTGCTACGATTTGAAGTTTTAATACCAACTTCATCTTTATCAAAGCCACGAACTTTATGTGCATCTAATCGATAAAGCTCTGACCAACCTAATTTAGCACCTGTATAGAAAGTGTTGTCTTCGTATGATGCATTAGCTGCAGTAGCTGTTAAACTTGCAACGGCGATAGCTAGAGCTAGAGTAGTTTTTTTCATTTTATTGCCTCAACTTAATATATTGTTATAGACGATGTTTAGTTTCTTTTTATTGTTTAAAATTCATTTAAATTAAAAAGAATAATACTTATTTTTATATAATTATGTTACCCATAATCTGCTATCAAGTATAGCATAGATAATAGGCAAATCTATAGTTATTGCAGTTACAATAAAAAAATTTAGATAATTTTATCAAATAATTTTGTTAATTGTTATATAAAAGTCACTAATAGTATTTGCTAATGTATTAGCCATAATAAAGAAGTCAGCTTCTAATCTTTTATCAAATTCATCTGAACCGATATTTTCGTTTTCATCTAAAATAATAGAATCGAACTTAATTCGTTTAAATGTTAGATCACTATTAACAATAAAGCAAACGCCTCTTTCATCAATAATTTTAATTTTAGTGATCCATTTCCCTGAATCGAAATGGACACGCATTTCATCACTGGTGATTTCTTGATTTTTACAGCTAATAATTCCATTCCCTTCAAGAGGATCTTTTAGTTCAGCTTGATCGCCTAATAAAAATGGTGGGAATTTTAAGTTTTCTTTAGCCCATGTGGTCATAACCTGCTCAAGCGGCTTATCAATCGATAAAGGGGTTAAAGCGAGTGAGCCAAGCTCTTTACGTAAAATCGCTAATATATCTTCTGATTGTTTAAAGTTACTGCAGTCAATAATAATGCGTTTATTATGTGTATCTAACCATAACCAATAATGATTATATTTACTAAAAGCCCTTGGCATTAGATCAATCATAACTTCATCTTTTAAAGTCGCTTTTTCGTTTTTAGTTAATTTTCTGCTTAGTGCTTGTTCTTGTTTATCAATTTTTTCTAATAAAGCTTGTTTTATTACGGGGGCTGGTAATATTTTTGTTTCTTTTTTGATCCGTAATAATAAATGCCCTTGCATATCAACTATAAAATCATCTTGATTATTATCATGATAAGGCGAAACCCAGCCCATTTTTGTGGTGTCTAGATTACCACATGGAGTAAAAGGGTGAGACTTTAGTGCTTTTTCTATTGCATCTTTATTAAGTAACGTGTCGCTATTAAGTTGGTAAATTATGGTATTTTTAAACCAAGGCATATTTTTCTATTTCCTGCATTTTGTAATAATAAGGGTTATCATTGTTTAAATAAGTAACAACTTATAGAGAATAATAGGCTGTCATTATTTGGTTATTGAGTATAAATGTATATTTATTAGAAACTATAAGATACACCCATATAAATCGAGGTTACTGTGCTATTATCCATCATTGGACTATCCGCAGCATCACCAGTTAGCTTGTCAATATGAACACCACCAAATGTCGCAATATTTTGGGTTAATGAATATTGTGTAGCTATTTCAGCATAAGGTGTTAATGACGCATCAGCATTAAAGTATCGTAATCCTGAACGAGAGGTTTCTTTATGTGAAACACCATAATAATAATTGTTGTGCTTATTATTAGCCCAATTTATACCGATGGTGGGCGCAACAATCAAATTGCCTTGCATATAAGGAACGGTATAATCAGTATTTACTAAAATACTATTACTTTCATTTAATACATCAGTTCCTACACTACTCGAAAAACTTCCCCAACTGGTATCAATAGAATACTCGATTTCTGCAAGTAATGTTGAATGGCGGCTATCAAGTAGCCTTAATTGGTGGTTATCTGAATCATGTGGCTTAAATTCGTTAGATAAATAACGTGCGCCAATAGACACGCTTTGATTGTCCTGATTATAAGCATAAATACCAGCTGACAGGTCATCGATAAAAAATAGGCCATTATCATAATCAATATGAGGAATAGGGTAATAATTAGCACTATAACTTTTATACGGTGAATTACTCCAACCAACACCACCCCCGATAGAGGTGAAATCAGCTAATGCAATTTGGGTAGCTCCTAAAGTTATTACTGATAAAATAGAAAGTGTACAAAATGTTTTTTTCATTTTTCATACCCATATATAAAAGGTGATCACCTGTCGTTATTTATGCTAATTTTATATCTTATTGATAGTTAATTTTGTCGTCACACAATCTATACATTAATTGTACATTGTAACAAACAAATTTCCTGAATAATAATGCCACATTTTATCATATTTGAATATCAATTAGTGAGACAACTTATGAGTAAACCAACTTTAGAAATGATTAATAGCCGTCCTGATGATGCTACTTTGTTAGCAGATGAGGCAAAATATTGTTCTTTCGGTGATACAGTGCATTATGTAGAACCACCGAAAATTTTTGATGGTTGTGAAGGTAGTTATATGTATGACAAAGAAGGCAAAGCTTTCCTTGATCTACAAATGTGGTATTCTGCATGTAACTTCGGTTATGCCAATGAACGTTTAAACAATGTTCTTAAAAAGCAAATTGATACCTTACCACAATGTGCTAGCCAATATTTACACCCAACTAAAATTGAATTAGCTAAAACTATTGCTCAAGGTATGGAAAAGCGATTTGGTTATGAAGGGCGGGTACATTTCAATGTAGGTGGTTCACAGTGTATTGAAGACTCTTTAAAAGTTGTTCGTAATGCTACTGGTGGTAAATCATTAATGTTCGCTTTCCAAGGTGGATACCATGGTAGAACTTTAGGTGCTTCATCAATTACTTCAAGTTATCGTTATCGTCGTCGCTATGGTCATTTTGGTGATCGTGCGATGTTTGTTCCTTTCCCATATCCTTTTCGTCGTCCAAAAGGCATGACAGCAGAAGAGTATGGTGAACATTTAGTCGCAGAATTTGCGCGTTTATTTGAAACTGAATACCACGGTGTTTGGGATCCAAAAGTTGGGCAAGCTGAATATGCAGCGTTCTATGCTGAACCTTTACAGGCAACAGGTGGTTATATTGTTCCTCCTCGTAATTACTTTAAAGGACTTAAAAAAGTTTTAGATCAGTATGGTATTTTATTGGTGGTTGATGAAATCCAAATGGGCTTTTATCGTACAGGTAAACTTTGGTCAATTGAACACTTTGATGTTAAACCTGATGTTGTTGTTTTTGCTAAAGCATTAACTAATGGTCTTAATCCACTAGGTGGTTTATGGGCGCGTGAAGAATTAATCAATCCTCAAGTATTCCCAGTTGGCTCAACCCACTCAACTTTTGCATCAAATCCATTAGGTACAGCTGTTGGTCTTGAAGTATTAAAAATGACTTCTGAAACAGATTACGAAAAAATGGTAATGGATAGTGGTGCTTATTTTCTTGAGGGTTTAAAAACACTTGAGAAGAAACATAAAGAAATTGGTGAAGTTGATGGTTTAGGCTTGGCACTTCGCGCAGAAATTTGTACAGAAGATGGCTTTACGGCTAATAAAGCCTTAGTTGACAAAATGGTTGATATTGGTATGTCAGGTGATCTTGATTGGAAAGGTACCAAAATGGGATTAGTGCTTGATATTGGTGGTTACTATAAAAATGTGATTACTTTTGCACCATCATTACACATTTCACGTCAGGAAATTGATCAAGGTATTGAACTTCTAGATCAGTTAATTACCCGAGCGAAAAAAGAACTTTAATTGTTTGATCTTCATAATCCCGTCAATGTCTATTGGCGAGATTATGTGTTACAGCCAATCATAGATTTACCTTATGAAATACATTAATCAGTTAGAACCTAATGAATTAATAGACAATTTTTTAGCCCATCCTCCGCAAGATTTTTCAGTTTGGCTGAGCGAAGATGGTGTGCCTATTTTTTCTGCTAAGTTTGATCTTCTTACCACTGCAGATGATGATTTCAGGCATAAAGTTCAGAAATTTCCTTTTTATAATAAATGGCGACGTTATTTAAAACCTCATACTTGTTTTGTTGGTGCTACTGTTTCGGAATATGCATTATTAACTGATAACGTTGATGCGAATCAATTGGCTGAACACCTTAAAGCAGCTTATGCTAAGCAGTATCCTTTTTTTATTGTTAAAGATATTCCTGTTGCGTCTCCTTTACTAAACGAAAAAGACAACCATTATTCAATGCATTTTATTTCGTCATTAAAAGAAAATGGTTTTATCGAAGTTGAAGGGCAGGCATTAGCTTGGGTTCCGATTGACTTTGCAAATATGGACGAGGTTTTTTTACGGTTTTCTTATAGCCGACGTAAAAATTTTAGAAGAAAATTAAGATCACGTGAAAAATTAAATATTAATGTTTTGCATAGTGGTGATGATTGTTTTTTTGATGATACTGTTCTAGATGAGTATTATCAATTGTATCTTAATGTTTATCAGCAAAGTGAAATACATTTTGACTTATTGACCAAACCGTTTTTTACCCAACTATTACAATGCAAAATCCAAAATGCACATATAGTGACTTATCACTATAATGATAGGTTGGTGGGGTTCAATATTTGTTTTGTTGTTAATAATATGCTAGTTGATAAATATATCGGTATGGTTTATCCACAGGCAAGGGAACTTAATCTCTATTTTATAAGTTGGTTTGTTAATCTTGAATATGCTTTACAGCAAGGTTTTAGTCACTATATTGCAGGTTGGACTGATCCCGAAGTAAAAGCTTCGTTAGGTGCAAAATTCACCTTTACTAAACATCTTGTCTATATTCGCAACCCATTATTAAGAACCGTATTGCGTAGATTCATTGGTCATTTTGAAAGTGACAAGGAGAAAGTAACATGACATGTCCTATTATTCTCAATTTTGATAGAAGTGTTGGTGAAATTTGTCATGCTAAAACGATTGATTTTACCCAATGGCAAGATGCGATTCGTTTTGGTTGTACTAAGAAAAAATTTCACCAATTTAATGATGTGTTACAGCAATCTTTACCTGAAAGCCATGGCACGGTATTAATGGGTAGTGGTGATTATCACCATATTTCATTATTACTGATTGAAAATCTAGCTAAACAATACTCTGCCGAGAATCCAATTCAAGTCGTAATTTTTGATAATCATCCAGACAATATGCGATATTTGTTTGGTATTCATTGTGGTTCATGGGTTAGTTATGTGGCAAGTTTGCCTTTTGTTAGTCATGTACATGTACTTGGTATTACGTCTCATGATATTGGGCTTTTTCATTTTTGGGAAAATAGATGGTCAACGCTTTTTCATAAAAAGTTGACTTATTGGAGCTTGGAGGTTAATGTTGCATGGGCAAAAAAAATTGGTTTAGGGCACGCTTTTCGACATTTTGCAACACCAGATGATCTTATTGCGAGCTTTTTATCAGAACAGTATCACAGTGCACAACCCGTTTACTTATCGATTGATAAAGATGCATTGAGCGAAGATGTAATTCATACCAATTGGGATCAAGGTAAGCTACAAACATATCATATTCTTGATACTATATCATCAATAAAGCCTAGAATTATTGGTAGTGATATTACGGGAGAGCTATCTATATGGCAGCCATCAAATTGGTTCAAACGTTTACTCAGTTCGCTCGATAAACAACCTACCATATCGCCAGATAAGCTTATCAATTGGCAACGAGAGCAACATCAACTTAATTTAACCTTATTAAAGGCATTAGCAGTATAAACTGGCAAAAAAGTTTTAGGAAAGCAGGTATTTTAGGTATAAAGCCTTACCTACCTTCCCATTATTGTGATCAGAATTTAATGTTGATGATTGTGTAAATTTTGTTTAGATAATTTACTTTCTGCTAAAGCTAAAAAGAGAATACCTGAAACAATTAATATTGCACCTATAAACTTGAATAATGTAATAGGTTCGTGAAATAACCAGATTGAAACAATCATAACTGTCACAACTTCAAAATGTGATGCAGCAAAAGCAGGGCCTACAGGTGCTTTTTTTAATAATGTCATCCAAGTGAAGAAAGTAAGAATATATCCCACTATTGAAATATAAATCCAAGGATTGGTAAATACTCGAATTAACCATTGAATACTCATTTCTAATGGTTGAGCTTCGATAGCCGTTAATTTAAAACTACATTGCGCAATTGTGTCAAAAAAAAGCAATACAGAAAAGCCAATTAAATAAAATCTAGCCATATTAAGACATTCCTACAAAAATGACACCAGCAGTGATTAATAGCATCCCAATTAAGCGATAAATGGTTAGCAATTCTTTAAAAATAATTCGACCAACTAACATAATCGTAATGATATTAAATGAAGCAAGTAATACGCCTTGAGAAAGAGGGACTAAGGTTAAAAAGGCTAACCATAATAAAAATTCAGCAATATAAGATATAACACCAACCCAAATCCACTTATTTTTCGATAAATCTAGCCAGTAGTACCAACCATCGCGATTATTTGGTGCGATGGCTGCAAATTTAAAAGCGACTTGTCCTAGAGTATCAAAACAGATATTACTAATCCAAAGTATAATAACTAATGGTGACATTATGCTTTTATTCCTTCTGCGATATTATCAAAGAACGATGCACACTCTTTGATCACTTCACGACGTTGGCTGTCAATAGTAATTAAATGATAACTATCATTTAATACCACTAATTTTGTTGAGCCTGATACCGATTTTTCAACCAATTTGGCATTAGTTTCTATATTGGCGATATCATCATTGCCTGAATGCATAATTAAACAAGGCGAAATTACTTTAGGTAATTGTTTGCGCATCTCTTTTGCCAATAACTGCATTTCGGCAAGTGCAGGAAACGGGTTACCAGCAAGCCCTGCTGATGCCGCATCGCCACTTAACATGCTTTCGGACACTACTGCGCGAATGCGTTCATCTTTAAGTCCATAGGGTGGTTTTTCAATGAAAATCTTTTTTTGAAAAATACCCAATTTTTTAAAATAGACTAATAAGAAGAAAAGTTTTTTTGCCCAAAATGGCATACTCCAACCATCATAACAAAATGTGGGGGCTAAAACACCAACACCTTTAATTTGTTCAGGTCTATCGGCAGCAAGTTTTAGTGCAAGTAGCGCACCCATTGATAATCCAGCAACAAAAACATTATCTACATGCTGTGCTAAATAATCTGCGCCATTTTGTACGCTTTTATACCAATCTTGCCATGTTGTTTTACACAGATCTTCTTCAGTACCACAATGCCCAGCTAATTGGATTGCATAAACAGTAAATCCAGCTTTATTTAATCCATTAGCTAAAATGCGCATTTCATTGGGGGTACCAGTTAAACCATGAATCAAAAGTACGCCATTTTTGTTACCTGGTAGAAAGTAAGATAAATCTTGAATTGTACTCATTAATATTCCTTATTATTTTACCATCATGACAGGGATAACAGCATGTTGCGCCTGTTTTAATGCCGAGGTTACATCTGCGAAACTAGTAATCTTACAATGTTCAATTTTATTTTTTTCACAATAATTAACTAACTTGTCTTTGGCAAAAACGAAATCAACATTATGTGATACGCAATAGTCTGATGTGCCGTCACCAACATATAATATTTGCGAAAAGTGCTGTTGTTTTTTTACATGATTACATTTGCAATTGCCACTTTGCTTAATACAGTCCTTATTTGCATAAGGAAACTCAAGGCGCCAACTGCGTGCATTATTATGCATCAATTTATTAGCAAAAATAGGTAAATGTTCAATACCATGACGTTTTAAAATAAACTCAATGGCATAATCTAAACCGTCGCTGAGCACATGTACGGGAATATTGTTCTGTTCTGTATAATGAATAAAAGATTTAAAATCTGGGTCAATTTCAATTTGTGATAAAACTTGATTGAGTTCATCTAAGCTTGCATCCATTAATGCAATTTGTTTACTCATACATTCTTGAGAGCCAATTTTACCGTTAACCCACAATTCTTCAAGCTCATCACAACCATTTTGACCAAAGTGGCTTAGTAAAGTATCGGTGACATCTTTAACACTAATCGTACCATCAAAATCACACAAAACAATTGGCGTGTGATTTTGTGGATAAGATGGATGAAAAAGTTGGTTTGCTATTGATGAAAAAGTATTCATTTTGATAAAAAATAGTCTATTTATAGATATTGGCGTAAATTCTCTCATAGAGTGGCTATAAACTTTGTAGCCTCTTTGTATATATTTTGTAACGGGAAAAGAATTATCTGTATAATGAGGTATCTCTAGGTACAAGCTACAGTAATCGAGAACAGATAATGAGTGAACGTATATTAATCATTGAAGATGATCAGCGCTTAGCCAATTTAATTCAAGTTTATCTAATTCGGCAAGGATATCTTGTTGAATGGCATAATAGTGGCGAAGGGGCAGAAGAAAAGATTCAACAACTTAATCCCGATATAGTTATTTTAGATGTAATGTTACCTGTAAAAACAGGTTTTGATATTTGTCGAGATATTCGTACATGGTTTAGTAATTTTATACTGATCATGACAGCAAGTGAAGATAATATTGATGAAATTGTTGGGCTTGAATTGGGAGCGGATGATTATTTAGCAAAACCAGTTGAACCCAGATTATTACTAGCGCGAATACGAGCTTTATTACGACGGAAACAGATAGAAACCGACAAAGACAATACGAAAGAGTTTGTTTTACCACAGAATAATAAAACTTTAATATTTGATAATCTAGTCATAGACGGTGAAAACCGAAAGGTACTCTTGCACGAGCAAGAAATTGATTTAACCACTGCCGAATTCGATCTGCTATGGTTGCTTGCTTATAATGCTGGGGCAATTCTTTCTCGAGATGATATTTTTTCTCAAGTAAGAGGGATCGATTTTGATGGTAGTGATCGTTCTATTGATGCTCGTGTTTCAAGACTTCGTCGTAAATTACTTGATGATCCAGATAATCCATCTCGCATCAAAACAGTGCGAGGAAAAGGCTATTTATTTATGCGAGAAGGAGAAAATCATTGAGTCAACTATTAGCCAAGCCGTTGTTTTTTAATCGCCGTATTGTATTTTATCTAGTTATTTTACTTTTATTGCAAAGTATTATTGCTTATGGCGCTTTATTGGTTTTTGATTCATTACCTTCATCATTAACCGATATGCCAGATGATCATGTCGTATTTCGTGAATCTCAACGAGGTACAGTGAATCTGATTCGTATGCAAATTAAAGAACATAAAGATCGTTCCCTTCAAGAAGTGGTTAATGAATTGCAACCTTATTTTGGTTACCCTATCGAAGTGTTACCAATTAACACACCGTTACCTGATACTGTACTTAACGAGTTAAAAAAACTTGGATTTTCTTATGATGGTGATAATGAGGTTGTTTATATAGATTTAAAAGATGGTAATTTGCTTCAATTAGGTCCGATTGTAATGCGGGATATTTTGGCATCCAATACTATGTCATTGACCATCTTTCTTGTTATTTGGGCTTTGTTTAGTGCTATTGTTTTTTTTATTTTAATTTATATGGCTTTTAGTGCCGTATGGAAGGATCTAGTTAATATCAGACAAACTGCCGAGCAGTTAGGACAAGGTAATTTAAAAGCCCGAACCGAAAATGTTAAAGGTTGGTTATTTAAGCCACTAGCAAATGTTTTAAATAATATGGGAACGCATATTGAACATCTAGTTGGTACCAATCAAACAATCTCACATGCAATGGCTCATGAATTACGTACTCCTCTTGCCCGTATGCGATTTGAACTTAGTATGCTTGAAGATTCAACCGATGAAAAGGAGAGATTTGCGCTACAAAAAGGCATGAGTGATGATATTAATGAACTTGAGACATTAATTAATGCTAGTTTAAATTACTTTAAAATGCAGCAAAGCAATATTGAACTAAACTTCACGAGGGTATCATTAAAACAGTGGAGTGAAAAAGTTTGCCAATCCCTAACATTATTTAAACCAAAAGGATTTGAACTAACTTGTAATAGCCAAGAAGCATATGCAATGATTGATACTAATTTAGTTGAAACCATAGTTAAAAATTTGTTACTAAATGCTTTTAAATATGCTGCACATAAAGCAGTTTTAAATATCACAAAACAAGAAAATCGAATCATCCTTGAAATCGATGATGATGGTGCTGGTATTCCTTTTGATGCGCGTGAAAAAATATTTATGCCGTTTGCAAGGCTTGATACTAGTAGAACTCGAACTACGGGTGGCTATGGCTTAGGTCTAGCTTATGTAAAACTTATGGCAGAATTTCATAATGGTAAAGCTTTTGTTGTCACTAGCCCACTAGGTGGAGCAAGATTTGTGGTTTCGTTAAAATCAGGTGATGAATAAATATAATCAGTTATATTTTTTAGCAAAAAAAAAAAAACTTTCGATAGAGCGTTGATTTTATTCGATTTTTTGTTTTTGTGTTTTTCCCAAAAAAATATGTTTTTTTGTTAAAAATAGCAGGGTTTAATCAAAGACTAATTTTGTCGATGTGAATCGTTTGTTTTCCATTTCAGAAATAAGAAAAATTTGCTATATTCGTCACATAATAAGCAATAATATAGCAAATATTCTCAATTTGTTATTAATAAAGATATCATCAGAGGTTTTTTTATGAGCGGTTCATTACCGAGCGAGACAGATAATCGTCCATCTAATTTTATTCGCCAAATTATTGATGCTGATTTAGCAGCAGGAAAATATAAAACTACGCACACTCGCTTTCCACCAGAGCCTAATGGTTATTTACATATTGGTCATGCTAAATCAATATGTTTAAATTTTGGTATTGCGCAAGATTATAAAGGTAAATGTAATTTACGTTTTGACGATACTAATCCAGCTAAAGAAGATATAGAGTATGTTGAGTCGATTAAAGAAGATGTCCGTTGGTTAGGGTTTGAATGGGATGGTGAAATTTGTTACTCATCTGACTATTTCGACCAATTATATGAATATGCTATTGAGCTAATCAATAAAGGACTTGCTTATGTTGACGAGCTTTCAGCTGATGAAATCCGTGAATATCGAGGAACACTTACTCAGCCGGGTAAAAATAGCCCTTATCGTGATCGTAGCATCGATGAAAATTTAGCGCTATTTACCCAAATGAAAGAGGGAAAATTTGCCGAAGGAAAAGCATGTCTGCGTGCTAAAATTGACATGGCATCACCATTTATTGTGATGCGAGATCCAGTGTTATATCGTATTAAATTTGCAGAACATCACCAAACAGGTAATAAATGGTGTATTTATCCAATGTACGATTTCACCCACTGTATTTCAGATGCGATTGAAAATATTACCCATTCACTTTGTACACTTGAATTCCAAGACAATCGCCGTTTATACGACTGGGTATTAGATAATATTACAATCGAGGCACGGCCTCATCAGTATGAATTTTCAAGATTAAATCTTGAATATGCGATTACTTCAAAACGTAAATTAAATTTACTTGTGTCAGAAAAAATTGTTGATGGTTGGGATGATCCGCGTATGCCGACTGTTTCAGGCTTACGTCGTCGTGGTTATACACCAGCTTCGATCCGTGAATTTTGTCGCCGAATTGGTGTGACAAAACAAGAAAATACCGTAGAAATGAGTACTCTTGAGTTTTGTATTCGCGAAGATCTTAACGAAAATGCGCCTCGTGCTATGGCGGTGCTTGATCCGGTTAAAGTTGTCATTGAAAACTTCTCGGATACTATTGACGAAGTGCTTAATATGCCAAATCATCCAAATCGTCCTGAACTGGGTCATAGAGAAGTCACTTTCACTCGTGAAATCTATATTGATCGTGCGGATTTTCGAGAAGAAGCCAACAAAAATTACAAACGTTTAGTATTAGGTAAAGAAGTGCGATTGCGTAATGCCTATGTGATTCGAGCAAATCGAGTTGAAAAAGATGCCGAAGGTAATATTCAAACGATTTATTGTAGTTATGATCCAGCAACCTTAAATAAAAATCCTGAAGATGGTCGTAAAGTCAAAGGTGTAATTCATTGGGTTTCAGCTAAATTTGCAAAAGCAGCTGAAATTCGCCTGTATGATCGTCTATTTAATACGCCAAACCCAGGTGCAGCAGAGGACTTTTTATCAACCATTAATCCTACTTCGTTAGTGATTAAGCAAGGTCTTGTTGAACCTAGTTTACAAAAAGCTCAAGCGGGGCAAGCTTATCAATTTGAACGAGAAGGTTATTTCTGTTTAGATAGCAAGTTTGCAACTGAAGATAAACTAGTGTTTAACCGAACTGTAGGATTAAGAGATAGCTGGAACGAGGCGTAATTTAATATGCTACAATTCGCCGGCTTAAGTCGGCGAATGCTCGCTACCACAATGACTTAAGCCAAAATCAAAACCTTTTATTGTCTCTATCATCTTACCTAATTAAAAATTATCAGTATTTAGATGTGTGGTGCACTCAATGGAGTAAATTTCTATTAAGTGCTTATTCTAGTCATTTTTATATTTTAGCTTTCATTTTTATGACTTTTTAACTTCGTTAAGTAATTTTAATGCAATAATAATTAATATGATAGCGCCAATAACTAAGCTAACCCAAATTAACCATTTAGGTAAAATGGAATCTCTTGTCGGATCATTATTTGCTTGGGATAATACTTTTTTACCTGCTAGTTTAATATTTTCACCAACAAAGGCTTGTGGCACATCAACTACAGATATTGAATCTGAAAGTAATGCTTTTTCACTTAACGATGCAGACGTTGCTTTTGCTGATCCCCAAGCTAAAATGAAGGGACCATTATTGGCGCTATTAAAAACAACACTCATGCGATTGCGGTAAGCTGTTAGTTGTGGTGCGTCATCAAAGCTTGCGTTGATGGCTTTAATTTTTAATTGTTTAATAATTAATCCAGCACTGATATGTTGGCTATGATCATTGCTATCTATGTTTCGAATAATATAGTCATCAAGGTTATGCCATGTTTTATCTTTGTCATCGGTTTTATAATAGATGCTAGTAGGTAAAACCATACGTGGGTTTTGTAGCTTAATTGATAACTCTCTAACTGGTTGAGGTGATGGTAACTGATAAGTTGCTTCTTGACCATCTGATGATGTTAGTTCGAAGTTAATTGGGAAAAGAGCTAATTTTGGTGTTTCTTTTCTTGAAGTAAATTCAATTTTTTTGACGTTAGGAACTGTGGATTGATCTGACTTTAATAATAAAATCCAATAGCGTGCTTTGTAATTAGTGTTTGTTGGTATATCAATTGTATTTACTTTAAGTGACTGATTACTATTGTTATCAGTCAAAGACATCATTGGAACATTATTGAGTGCAGTTTGCCAATTACTTAAATCTTGGCTATAAAGCAATTTAGCAATTGCTTGCCAATTTTGATTTTCAGCCACATCAAAATCAATGGATAAACGGCTTATGGCTTGTTCTAACTTAACATCTTCGGGAATTTGCAATAAATACCTTGCGGTATAGTCACCTTGGCTATTTGCTTTATCGAGATAAATTTGAACATCTTTATTGTTGATATTGATATTATACTGTTCAATCGCCATTTTGCTTTGATCTTCATCTTTTTTTTCATTTAACGCGTAAATAGCCACTGGAAAAGTTTGATTATTATCACTTTGCTGATAAACATTGACTAATGCATAAGGTACAGGCTGACCTTTTTGGTTAAAAATGCGAATATCATCTAATGAACTTGATAATGTTTGTGTATAAACATCATGAGTCAGTTCTATTCGGCTATACATGCTAGTATCGTTGGAGATATCAATCATGGCACCATAGGCATACTGATTAGTTTTGTCTATCGCTTGGCTAAATCCACTTATTAATAACAGCGAACTCAATAGAAATTTTTTCATAATTTTTTATCCATAATAATCAATGACATTCACGAATTTTTATTTATTGTTATATTAAACTGAATGATATTATCAGAATGATTTCTGAAAACGTCATTGTTAAACTTAAACCTATTTTTTATAGTGTATTTATTCATTAGTATTACCATTTTTTAACTTAGGTGGTAATGGTGCTAAATACCCAATTAACAGCATTAATAACGCAACACCAATAAAGGCAAATGCACGAAGTAATCCATCAAGCTCACGGATATCTACAAATATTAATTTAATAATAACGATCACTTGAATAAATTCACCGCTATACCATATTTTCCGAAGTGAATAACGGTGTCCAATAGTCACCAATATTACTGCAGTTAACATCCAAAGTAATGATGCAGTCATTTGGACAATATTATTGTGCCATAAAGAATTAGCTGTCCAAGATATGTCAAATATTTGGCTTAAGCAGCGTAAAACGATACTGTTTCCCCAGAAAAAGGTTAAAACAATTAAAGGCACTAGAACCATATTAGGTAATGGTATTTTAAAGCTTGCAAGATTCATTATCCTGCTATTTAGTTGTAAATGGTTTATTGCAAGTTTTAACCAAACGCTAAACATCATTAAAGTAAAGATTGCACTTTCTTCAAGTGGATTAATGATAGGAACATAATTCCAATAAATGATTTGGCCACTCATACTAAGCCCAACTATTAAATAAAATCCTAAATAGATAACAACAGGTAATAAACCTATCATCCAATAAGATTTAATTAATGATGTTGTGGTCATAATTTGGCGTTTAATCAGTGTATAAAATAGCAGAATAATGCTGCTAGCAATAGTTGCAGTTACACTCCATTTTATTACATCGTATCCCCATGGTAATTGGTTAAGTAAATGAGTAGATTCTCGTGTTATCCAGTATAAAAACATCCAAAATAAACTGATGTGTAACATATCAAATAAACGATGGGTATTTTGTTTATTTATTTTATAACTACGATTTACAATACTGTTTGTGATAAGTGTTTTTTCAATATGTAAATAATAGTAAGCACTAACAAAGGCTATGACCCAAACCACGCTCCAAATGCCAGAGTTTAATAAATAGCAGGATTCGGCATAACTTTTAAACAAAGCTAGTAATATCATTAGCCATAAGGTTAACCCAGAATAACAGAGCTGATGCCAATTGATTTTTTTCCCAACGATATACCATAGCCATGAAGAAAAAGTGAAGCATAATAAAATTGGTAATACTTTTGATGTTGTATTGTCAATATGTAAATGAACACTTGATAAAATCCAGATTACCCAAAATATAACAGCAACAGCGATAAACATCGTTTTAAGTAAATTATTTGTAGTAATTCTACGACCATAGCAATGCCATAAACAGGCATTCACTAGCAAAATGGCACTTATAATACCAAGTAGTAGTGTAAGTGAGCTCGGATTTAATTGTTCACATTCGAAAGATATACAAGCGGAAACAATACCAAATAATGTAATTGCGACACCTAATAAAGCAGTACGATAATGTTTTTGCGAAAGCATAATCCAACTTAATGCTGTTCCTTCAAATAACCAAATTGTGGCAGTCCAATTGGCACTAAAGGCAAGTGGAATAGCCAACGTACTAAATGATAGACCAATGGCCAAGCCATAAAGCGAGATTTTTTTTGCTGAAGATTTCAACAAGCGCAGAATGAAATAAGAGCCAATAATATAAAACAGACCAAATGCCAATGATGAAAATGCAGGTCCAAATTCCCACTGATTGGTAATAGAATATTGTAATGCAAAACCGGATAACGGTGTGCCAAATAGTAAAATTAAATCAATAGCATTTTGATTATGTTCTTTATTAAAACTTCGAACCGAGAATAAAACAGCTAAAATACCATAAATTAACATATTGGCGATGATAAATATTTGGCATTCAATGTAAAACTCAGGGCGGAAATTACACATTCCCCATAGTAGAGATATTACAAAGGTGAATAAAAATCCTAATAAATTAAGTATTCGCCAAGACTGCCAGATGCTAACAACTAAAATAGCACTGGAAATCATCAAATAATAACTAAATAAAGCAATATGATTGCCTGAACCATTGGATAGTAAAATCGGTGTCACATAACCGCCGATACTGGCTATAATTGCTAGACTCATAGCTCTTTGCAAAATGGAAAATAAAATGCTTGTTGAGCAAATAATTAACAAAATAGCAAACGTAATTAACATAGGTACAAGTTCGTATAACCTATAGGCGGCAAATATGGTCAGATATAAAATAGCAAAAGCACCGCCTTGTAGTATTAAGGCGTAGATTTCTCGTTTATGTCTTAATTTCCAACCGATTCCTAACAAAACAAAACCTAATACTAAGCTTCCTAAGATTCTGATCTCAGGTGAAATATAATCATGTTCAATACTGTATTTAAATAGATAGGTTAGACCTAAAAATAAGATCACAATAGCAATTTTGGCAATTACATTGCCTTTAATTAACCAATTTAAAAAAATAAATAACGGATTGGGTCCAGTATTTGTAACTGGTCTGTATTGTGGGTTAAATGGATCTGCTGTTTGTAATACAGCTTCATCAAGATTGATTTTTTCTTGTTCTGGAGTTTCTATCGCCAGAGATTCGCTAGCTAATGTTGGTAACTCTTCTTCCTGACTGAATTCTTGATATTGAGAATCGGGTTGTTCTACTGTTACTGAATCAAGTTGCATATTTTCTTGTAACAGGGCGGGGTCATTTTGCTCATTAAGTTGCAAAAGTCCATCGTTTAAATGGTTATTATTAGCTGCACAAGGTAAAGAAATTTCGGTTGGAGGCTCTATTTGAACAGCAATATCCGCTGTTTCTTCAGTAGTATTGCAATTTGAATATTCAAATTGCGAATTAGTATTATCGTGCTCAATATCCTCTTTTTCATCTGAATTTTCTTCTAACTCAGCCGAACTATTTTGTTGATAAAGTTGTTCTTTGAGTGATAAAAGGGTTTCTTGTACCTCTGTTAACTGAATTCTTAACCGGACAATTTGATCTTTCAAACTAGAAAGATTAATAAATGCCACTATAATTATTACTACTGCGAAGAATAAGAAATAAAAAAGAAATTCCATACCAATTTTTCCTTATATTTTTTATTTCATGATCACTTATTTGTTTTTATCGTTAATTAAAATATTAAGTTAGTATTTTGCTGATGAACAGTAAATCAGTAATTAATCAATAAATCAATATGTTTGAATAAACTATCATTAGAGTAACTTGATAATAATTTGTTTTTTTATTTAGAATTTTAGTTAATTGAAATTTCTTTGCTAAAATTTAACAGTTAAATGAAATATAAAAGCTCTAGTACTAAATATCTTATAAATGCTTGATTTTACTAAAAACCTAGATTACACCATGAAGTGCAATTCTTCTTAACTCCTTCGAATAAAAGGAGGCAGGGCTTTTAAACTTATGCCGTTTTCTTGGGCGTGTGTTCAATAGATATTGTATTTTCTTTATCTCTTTGTCGTCAACTAATGAAATGGCCGCTGGCTTAGGTATAAACTGACGTATTAAGCCATTGGTGTTTTCATTTGTGCCTCTTTGCCAGCTTTTATAAGGCTCCGAAAAGTACACGGTGGTGTTTAAATAATACTCAATAGCATGATGATAATTAAATTCGGTTCCATTATCAAAGGTGATGCTTTTAACCATTTTTTCAAACGGCGTTAGCAATTTTATTATCATATCTCTCGTTTCGGAGGCGGTACGTTGATTGAGGCGCCCAATTAATACTAGCCCTGTTTTGCGTTCAACTAATGTCACCAATGCTTGCTTGTCTTTACGGCTCCCTCCCAATGTCCTCGCGTTTTCCGGCTTTCTACATAACTTGGACGTTGTTTAATTGACCGTTTATAACGGCGGTCTCCTTCTTTAATACTCGGTGCCTTACAATGCCTATAGGCTTTGCCTTTTCGCCTTAGATAAGGTTTGAATTGTTCATAGCGCGCTTTATTTTGATAAAGATAGTTATAGATTGATTGGACGCTGACTTTCTTTAAACGTGCAGCAATCTGCTCTGGGCTGTAATAAAGCATGAGGTATTTTTCAACTTGGCGCCATA
>NZ_LZHJ01000114.1:0-13721 GCF_001690815.1 Gilliamella sp. GillExp13
CTCTATTGGCTTACCATTACCGCTGTTTTTTCGCCTTTTCCTAGCTAGGGTTACCGCATCATGTGCTTGATAGGCTTGATTAGGTTTTGAGTTTCTTTTTATCTCTCGACTTATTGTCGAAGGATGTCTATTGAGTAGCTGGGCTATCTCTTTTTTATTCTTTCCGGCTTGTAATAATACGAAAATTTGGTATCTTTCCTTCCTAGAAAGGTGATTATAATTCATAGCAATCTCCAAACTGTGGTGGTGCGAAGGTGCTAGTATAAATCACCTTCCTACTTTCTTCACTCCACCGTGTTTAAAATTGCACCTCATGTTTGAATCCAGGTTATTTTGTAACATGATCATCAATTAAATAAAATACAACTTCACATTTTTGATTAATAAAGCTAGAATTAAACTATTGTACTAGTTTGCGAGTTTAATTCATGAAACGTTTTATTTTATTGGTAACAATATTATTGCTTACACCTTTTTTAAGTTTTGCAGATACAATTAAAAATGTGGCCATTACGGCAATTGTTGAGCATCCTTCATTAGATCAAATCCGTGATGGTGTTAAAGATGAATTGGCAGACAGCGGCTATACGTTAAACAAGAATTTAACTGTCCAATACAAAAGTGCACAAGGAAGTAGTGCTACTGCAGCTCAAATTGCAAGGCAATTTGTAGCAGCAAAACCTGATGTTATTGTGGCAATTGCGACACCAAGTGCACAGGCAACAGCTGCAGCGACCAAACAAATTCCTATTGTATTTGCTGGAATTACCGATCCTATCGCCGCTAAATTAATTAAAGATTGGCAACCTGCTGGCACAAACATTACTGGTATATCAGATTATCAAGAAATTGGTCCACAAATCGAATTTATGAAAAAAATTGTACCTAATGTTAAATCAGTAGGATATATTTATAGTCCAAGTGAAATTAATTCAACCGTGGTATTAAAAAATCTACAAACTCTTTTATCTCAACAAAATATTAATTTTATTGCGGTACCAGCTCAACGAACTGCTGATATTTCAACTGCTGCCAATACATTAAAAGGTAGAGTAGACTTAATTTACACGACAACCGATAATAATGTTGTTTCAGCCTATGAGTCATTAGTCAAATTTGCAAATGAAAATAAAATTCCTCTTTTAGCATCGTTCCCTGATGCGATTGAACGAGGAGCCGTTGCTGCATACGGAATGAGCTACTATGATGTAGGACGCCAATCAGGTAAGCTTGTTGTGCGCATATTAAAAGGTGAAAAACCAGGAAGTATAACTCCAGAAATAGGGCAAGCATTACGCCTTGTTGTTAATACTGATGCAGCTAAAAAACAAGGGGTTGCTTTGCCTCCAGAGGTAATTCAATCTGCTGACAAAATCATAGGAAAATAATTAAGTCCTACTTCACTAAAATTAATTAAAAATTTTGCTCACTTAGTAGTTAGGTGAGCAAAAAAATGTAACTTACAGTAATCCAATAACTGGATTATCCAGTTTACCAAGTTAACATCAAACCACCGATAATGTGTAATAAAAAATTTACACTCATAGCTGTTTTTATACTAGAAAATTATCTTTTTTTGCTTTATAGTAACTTAATATTTAGCTTGATTGTAAAAAAAACATTACAGGAGTGCTCTATGCGTAATTCTATCATTAAACTTTGTATGTTACTTAGTTTATCGTTAGCAACATTTTATTCTTTCGCTGAGGCTAAAACCGAACAAAAATTTGTTGCCATTACAGCAATAGTTGAACACCCCGCATTAGATAATGTGCGTAAAGGTGTTGAGGATGAGTTAAAAGATAGCGGTTATATTTTTGGAAAAAATTTAAAGCTACAATTTTTAAGCGCACAAGGTAGTAGTGCAAATGCAGCCCAAATTGCTAAACAATTTGTAGCAAATAAACCAGATGTTATTGTAGGAATTGCCACGCCAAGTTCGCAAGCATTAGTTGCTACAACAAAACTTATTCCTATTGTTTTCACTGCCGTTACCGATCCCGTAGCAGCTAAATTAACCCCAAGTTGGGATGCATCAAAAACAAATGTAACAGGCGTATCTGACGCCTTATCACTAGATTCTCAAATCGATATGATGCTAAAAATAAAACCTGATGCTAAAAACATTGGTTATGTTTATAGCCCTAGCGAAGTTAACTCAACAATCATACTAAAACAATTACAAAATGAGCTAGAAAAACGAGGTATGAAAATTATTGCCGCTCCTGCGCAACGCACTTCTGATATATCTACTGCGGCTAGAAGTTTAAAAGGTAAGGTTGATATGATTTATACTACTACCGATAATAATGTGGTTTCTGCTTATGAAGCTTTAGCAAAAGTGGCTAATGAAAGTAAAATTCCTCTTATTGCATCCAACCCTGAATCGGCAGAACGTGGTGCTATTGCCGCTTTAGGCATGAGTTATTATGATCTTGGTCGTCAAGCTGGTAAAATTGTTATCCGTATACTTAACGGCGAAAATCCTGGTGATATTCCACCACAAGTGGGTAATGTTACTCAATTAACAATTAATAAAAAAGCGGCTGAACGCCAAGGTGTTATATTATCTGAAAATGTATTAAAATCAGCTACCAAAATTGTTGAAAAATAATTTTTACTTTTTTTATAACTAAGCCGCCAACTTTGGCGGTTAACTTTTATGGATTTTTTTCATGTCTTCTGAATTTTTATTAGGCTCAATTGGAATTGGGCTTATTTATGCGTTGGTGAGTTTGGGCGTATTTATCTCGTTTCGTTTACTTGATTTCCCAGATCTTACTGCTGATGCAAGTTTTCCACTTGGTGGAGCGATATGTGGATTATGCATTTATATCGGTATCGATCCTTGGATTGCAACGTTATTAGGTATGTTTGCTGGCTGTCTTGCTGGAGCAATGACAGGAATACTGTATGTTAAACTCAATATTCTTCAATTATTATCAAGTATTATTGTAATGATAGGACTCTATTCTATCAATTTAAGAATATTAGGTGTTGGTCCGTATATTATGGATGAAACATCAAGAATGGCAGGATCCCCTAATCTTTCTTTACTTGATGCCAAAACTATATTTTCACCATTTATTGCTGAAGATTACAGCAACCAATATATTGTACAACCTCTTATGGCTTTAGGATTTGTCATTGTGTTTTGGGCTTTACTCAATGCGTTTTTAAATACCCAAATGGGATTGGCCTTAAGAGCAACTGGCACCAACCAACGAATGGCAAAATCGCAAGGCATTCCGACTGGAAGAGTCACAATTCTTGGTATGGCTATATCAAATGGTTTAATTGCTCTCGGAGGTTCATTATTTGTACAAACACAAGGTGGAGCTGATATCACCATTGGTGTTGGTACAATTGTAATCGGTCTTGCATCAATTATTATTGGTGAAAGCTTATTCCCCGCTAAACGAATTTGGGCTGTGATGCTAGCAGTTATTGTTGGTTCTATTTTATATCGTTTATTTATTGCATTTGCACTTAGTAATGAGTTTTTACAAGAAATCGGGGTTGGAACAGAAGATTTAAATCTAATTACGGCGATACTCGTTGTGCTGGCTCTTGTTGTGCCTAAGCAATTAAAAAAACACGCAAAAATAAGAGGTAAGTAAGCATGATTAAAGTTGAACAATTACAATTAACTTTTAATCAGGGTACACCAATTGAAAATCATGTATTACGAGGACTAAACCTGAATATTAGTGAAGGTGAATTTGTTACCATAATTGGTAGTAACGGAGCAGGTAAAAGTTCTTTATTGAATGTGATTAGTGGCGATTTACTTCCTGATTCAGGAAAAATTGCTATTAATGGTAAAAATGTCACTCGCTGGCCAGCATGGAAACGAGCTAGTATGGTTGCTCGTGTATTTCAAGACCCCATGGTTGGCACATGTGAAAACTTAACTATTGAAGAAAATCTCGCTATAGCTTATAACCGAGGATATCGTTTTACCTTATCTTCAGCTCTTAATCGAAATATCAGATCAATATTTAAAGAAAAACTTGCTACTTTAAATTTAGGTCTTGAAAATCGATTATCGGATATGATGGGATTACTCTCGGGAGGTCAAAGACAAGCTATTAGTTTGTTAATGTCAACTTTACAACCATCTAAAATATTATTGCTTGATGAACATACCGCAGCGCTTGATCCTAAAACTGCACAGTTTGTTTTAGAGCTAACCAATGAAATTGTTTCAAAAAAACAATTAACAACAATGATGGTGACTCACTCTATGAAACAAGCATTAGAATATGGCACCCGAACGGTAATGCTTCATCAAGGACAAGTTGTGCTTGATGTATCTGGAGAACAACGAGCTAAATTAACTGTAACGGATTTATTAGATATGTTTGAAAAAACACGTGGTGAAAAAGTTACCGATGATGCTTTGCTTTTAGGTTAATCATCAAAAAGCAATATTTCTGATAGAAATATTGCTTTTTATCTATAGCAATTAACTCCATTACCACTTAATTTGCTGTTGCTAGTGACGGGATATAACTTAAACCTAATTTATTAAGCTTATCTGTATAAAACTGTTTTATATCACTCCAACGATAATAAGGATATTGCACTGATTTTATAGGTAAATGTACTTCACGCTCGTTTAATAATACTTTAACTAATACAGGCTGATTTTCTTTCTCGCTTTTATAAAAAATCCATTGAATATTAGCCCCCATAGGAATAATTTTATCCGCTTGCCAAACAGCATAATAATCAAAAATAGACTCAGCAATAGCGGATGTACCTTCAATTTCAAGTAAAGTGGCTAAAGGCGAAATGGTTTCAGCATGGGCAAAACGCAAATTGGCATCAATATTATTATTCGCTATTGCAATATCGGCAGTGTTTAACATATCCCACAACAATGGAGCGGCAATTTTTATTTGGATACTATTGGCATCAAAAGCAGGACCAATTTCCAGATAGTTTTTAGCCGTAACTACGGTATTAAGCCAAGTATTTTCATCAACCGAAAAATACGGATCAAGGTCAAAATAATTATCCTTTAATACTTGCGGCGAAAATGCTTGTAGCTCTTGATACAATTGATAAACCGAAATCACAAAATCCCGTGTTTTTACTGATGATTTATCGACAACCTCAATGCCCTTATCTAGCTTTTGGATAAAATCATCAGCAAAAATCTTTTTTACTACCTGTTCGCTTATTTGCTGTGTTTTAGGCGCATTCTCTATCAATTTCACCGAATCTTTCACTACTTTACTGTGTTTATATTCATTATAAACTGATGAATAATCAAAAAAGCGCAATAACGTTTGTTGATCTTCGGGCTGCTGTGTAACATGGATATCAGGATATTTAGATTTGAAAGAACTAATGAATATTTCTGCGGTTTCTTTGGCTCTAGGGGTTCGAGATGAAACAACATCAATTTTATTTCCTTTAAAAACAGTTGGATTATTCTCCTGCATACGCTGACTAATAAAAGCAATATCTTTACGACCAAAATCAGTAAGCTCGCCGTAATGATTTTTATTTAACTCAGCAATACGAATTATCTGCCTAAATAAATCTTTTCCTAAGCTAGTCAATTGATTTTGCTTTTCAGCCATTAACAAAATTTGATAAGCAATATCTTCAGATTTTGGTTTACTGATATAACGTGAGCGATGTCGTCCAACATGATCAATGTAAAAAGCCATATACCCTGTCGGCGCTGGTGTAATCTTTTGTTCAGCATCATATTGATAGGCTGTTTTAGAACCCACACACATAGTTTGTTGAGCAAGACTTACAGAAGAAAACGCACATAAAAAAACAATAAACCACTTACGAAAACGAACCATAACCATTCGCTTTTCCCCTTGAAATAAACAACGTTAATATACCATTAAAAATGGCCTCAACATCACTATCTATAGTGTAGATTAGCATAAAAATCAAAATAAGCAGTACTTATAAAATGATAGTGTTAATAAAACAATATCTATAAAACTATTTCACAAAAAAGATGATTATTTTCATAACACTCTTTCATTTTTCGTAAAAAAGATTATCTTATTAGACACTAGATACAACTTCCTTTTAATTAATTAAACACAATGAAATTATATGGCCTTTCAGGTACAAAAATTAGCTGTGCATTTATATCTGCATGTATAAGTACCCCTTACAACACAACTCGTTTTATTAAAGATTTAATAGCTGGCATAACTGTTGGGATTATTGCTATACCACTAGCAATGGCACTAGCTATTGCTAGTGGTGTACCTCCACAGCATGGTTTATATACAGCAATTATAGGTGGTTTTATCATTGCATTAACGGGGGGGTCAAGGTTTAGTGTTTCTGGACCTACAGCAGCATTTGTAGTTATTTTATACCCTGTATCATTACAATACGGATTATCTGGACTACTAATTGCAACATTGCTATCCGGTATATTTCTTGTATTAATGGGATTAATTCGATTAGGTAGATTAATCGAATATATTCCTTTACCCGTTGTATTAGGTTTCACATCGGGCATTGCCATAACTATAGCAACCATGCAAATTAAAGATTTTTTTGGTTTAACACTTGAGCACATGCCAGAAAGTTATATTGGTAAAGTTACGGAACTAGCTAAAACACTACCAACCATTAATATTGCTGACACTATAGTCGGCGTAGTAACACTGATTGTGTTAATAGTATGGCCAAAACTTAGACTTAAAATATCAGGACACCTACCTGCACTAATTGCCGGCATTACTGTTATGTTTATTTTTAATCAATTTGGCTATCAAATTGAAACAATTGGTTCACGATTTACCTATACACTAGCTGAGAATACGATAGGTCATGGCATACCCTCTGTTCTACCAGAGTTTATTTTACCTTGGCAGCACGCTGATTTTACTTGGGATTGGTCAACATTTACTGCCTTACTACCAATTTCACTGACCATGGCAATGTTATGCGCAATTGAATCATTACTCTGTGCTGTGGTATTAGATGAAATGACACACACTAAACACCACTCAAATAGTGAACTCATTGGCCAAGGCTTAGGTAATATTATTGCACCATTTTTTGGTGGCATTTCAGCAACAGCGGCAATTGCGCGTTCAGCGGCAAATGTCAAAGCAGGCGCAACCTCGCCTATTGCAGCCGTTTTGCATTCTTTAATTGTTTTACTTGCTCTTATTTGCTTCGCACCAGCATTATCATTTATCCCACTTTCTGCTATGGCGGCATTATTACTTATCGTGGCATGGAATATGAGTGCAGTTCAACGCGTCATTTATATTATCAAATGTGCTCCTAAAGATGATATCTTGATTATGCTTATTTGCATGTCGTTAACAGTACTATTTGATATGGTGATTGCAATTACACTTGGGATTGTACTTGCCTCAATCCTATTTATGCGCCGTATCGCCCGTATGACTCGCTTAGTTGAACTTAATCGCAGTAACGATAAAACCTTAGTACTACGTATTAACGGACCACTATTTTTTGCTGCCGCTGAACGTACATTTTTAGAAATCTATCAAAAGATTAATGGATATGAACACATAGTGCTACAATGGGATGCGGTACCAATTCTTGATGCTGGTGGGCTCAATGCTTTAATTCATTTTATTGATGAACTACCTGAACAAGTTGATCTATCAATTTGTGAGTTACAGTTTCAACCATTAAAAACATTAGCTCGCGCAAAAATTGTTCCAATTTCTAACAAACTAATGTTCTATTCAACGCTAGAAGAAGCACTGAAAGATAAAGATTAATTCTAAAATTAGATTTATTATATTAACTAATTTAGTGCACAGTAACAGTTTGAACAGAAACTAATTACTGTGCAATAAATTGTACCTTCACTACCTTTCTTTTCATTTACTAAATCACCATTGACAAACTATAAGTCTTAAAAAGTGGTTTTAATTTGAAATCCAAAATTAACTTATAAAAATAGGTAAATAACATGATATCTAACGAAAACAATGTCTACAATCTTAAAGAAAAATCAAGTTGGTTTATTTTAGTTGGTGTTATTTTAATTATATTGGGGAGCTTAGCATTAGGTTATCAGTTCACGGCAACTGTTTTTTCTGTCTATTTTATTGGTTCATTAATTTTAATGGCAGGTATTGCGCAAGCGCTACATTCATTTCGCATTAAAGGTTTCAGTCAGTCAGCATTATGGGCAGTAATGGGAGTTTTATACATTTTTATTGGTCTAATGTCATTTTTCCAACCTGTTGCGGTTTCATCAGCCTTAACATTGGTGATTTCATTCTTGCTAATTATGAGCGGCTTTACACAAATATTTGCGGCTATGAATAACCGCAATTTACCTCGTTGGGGATGGGTTTTAACTTCAGGGATTATTACATTAATTTTAGGATTTATGATTATTGCAGGTTGGCCATATGATAGTCTTTGGGTATTAGGTATGTTTTTAGGTATTGACCTTATTTTTCAAGGTTGGGCATATGTAGCTATTGGTTTTGCATTAAAAAAATAGATGTTAAATAACATATTCGTTGCTCACAATCTAGCAATGACTTTCAAGAAGGTTACCACTAATTGTGAGCAGCAAGTAATGACTCGAACACAAATATAACTTATTTAAGTTAATTTTGTTATAAATAAATTAAGCTGATTATTTATAGATTTTGTTAGTTTTTGCCTTAACTTCTTGCATTGTCTGTAAAATTCGATGATAGTTATCAAGCCTTGATGGTGCAATTTTACCGTCTTGTACTACTTTTTGTAGTAAACAACCTGGCGTATCAAAGTGATTACAATCGCGAAAGTGGCAACCGCCTAAATAATTATCAAATTCTTTAAAACCACTAATCACTTGTTCAGGCTCTAAGTGCCATAAACCGAATTCGCGGATCCCTGGTGAGTCAATAATATCTCCACCATTTGGTAAGTGGTAAAGCCGAGAGGAAGTAGTTGTATGTTGACCAAGTCTGGATATTTCTGAAATACCTCCAGTCATAACTGATTGTGATTGATGAGGTAACAGTAAATTAATAATACTTGATTTTCCCACACCAGACTGCCCAACTAAAATGGAAATCTTACCTTGCAAAACTTCTTGTAATACAGCAATGCCTTGTTGATTTTGACATGAGACATACAAAACTTGATAACCGATATGAGTATAAATCGTCAACTTTTTTTCAACTTCAGTGCGTTGATCATCATTAAGTAAATCAATTTTGTTTAAAACAATAATAGGTTTTATATCCGTGCATTCACAAGCAACTAAATAACGATCGATAATATTTAGTGATAATTCTGGCAAGACAGCCGAAATAATCACGATTTGATCAACATTTGCGGCAACGGGTTTAACGCCATCATAAAAATCAGGCCGGACAAGTTCAGAATGTCTCGGGTGAACCGCTTCAATAATACCATTGGTGTTTGGCTCTAAACTTTCGCGCCATACTACTTTATCACCAGTGACTATTGAAGGTAACGTGCGACGAATACTACAACGATAAATAAGACCTGCACTATCTTCAACATCAGCAGACTTACCAAAACGACTTATTACTACACCGTCACGAGGTGACGAAAAATTTGCTAGACTCTCATCTTGCTTTATTGCTAATCGTTGCTGATGTTTTGCCGCTACACGTCTTTTTTGATTATTGGATAGTTTATTTTTTGCCATAGTACTCATTTTTTACTAAAACAGATTGTCAGTTATGCTACACTACTCAGTATCAAAAAGAAAATCTCTATAGCAAATTATGAACAAACAATCTCAAATTAATAGTAACAATCTTATTTGGATAGATCTTGAAATGACTGGACTCAATCCAATAACTGATCGCATTATTGAGATCGCAACCATTGTTACCGATTCTAACTTAAATATTCTTGCTGAAGGACCTGTGATTGCAGTTCATCAATCTGATGAGCAATTAGCATTAATGGATGAGTGGAACCAAAACACCCATGGCAAATCAGGACTTATTGAGCGTGTTCGCAAAAGTACTATTAGTGAACAACAGGCCGAGCAACAAACCATCGAATTTTTAAAACAATGGGTACCAGAAAACAGCTCTCCAATTTGTGGTAATACTATTGGGCAAGATCGTCGTTTTTTATTTAACTATATGCCTAATTTAGAAAGTTATTTTCATTATCGCTATTTAGATGTCAGCACAATTAAAGAATTAGCTAAACGTTGGAAACCTGAAATACTAAAAGGGATTAGCAAACAGAGTTCTCATCAAGCTCTTGATGATATTCGTGACTCAATTGCTGAACTTGTTTATTATCGTGAACACTTTTTTGATCTAACCAACTTATAATTAGTATGCAAATTTTATATACTTTTTTATTATATTTGATTCAACCACTGGTTTGGCTAAGACTGCTTTGGCGTAGTCGTAAAGCACCAGCTTATCGAAAGCGTTGGCTTGAACGCTATGGTTTTTGCAAAAATAAAGTTAAATCTAACGGTATTTTAGTGCATGCCGTATCGGTGGGTGAAACGATAGCAGCCATCCCGCTAATCAAAGCACTTAAACAACAGTATCCTAGTTTACCTATCACAGTTACCACCATGACGCCAACAGGCTCAGAGCAAGTTAAATCATTACTTGGTGATAGCGTCAGCCATGTATATTTACCTTATGATTTGCCCTGCGCGATAAATCGTTTTTTAAATACGGTTAAGCCCAAATTAGTGATCATTATGGAAACTGAGCTTTGGCCTAATTTTATCTGTCAGTGTTATAAACGAAATATTCAGCTAATTATTGCCAATGCCAGATTATCAGAACGTTCAGCTAATCGATACAGTAAACTAGGGCGATCCATTAGCAATTTACTATCAAAAATTAGTGCAATTGCCGCACAAAATAAGCAAGATGGGGAACGTTTTATTTCACTGGGTTTACCCCGTGATCACTTAACAATAACCGGTAGTATTAAATTTGATATTGATTTAACAGATCAACAACAGCAAAAAATCAAAACGCTAAAACAGCGGTGGCAATTAGACCGCCCTATCTTTATTGCCGCAAGTACACACAATGGAGAAGATGAAATCATCTTATCTGCCTTTAAGCGGTTATTACAAAAATATCCCGATTTGTTATTGATTATTGTCCCCCGCCACCCAGAACGCTTTAAAACCGTCGAAAAATTAATTAATGATTGCGGATTAAATTATATAAACCGCAGTAGCGGTCAAATTCCTGCTAAACAAACCCAAGTCATTTTGGGTGATACGATGGGAGAATTAATAGAACTTTATGGTATTGCCGATATCGCCTTCGTTGGTGGCAGTTTAGTGAAACATGGAGGGCATAATCCATTAGAACCCGCACTTCACCACATCCCAATCATTAGTGGCGAACATTTTTTCAATTTTAAAGTGATTTGTGAGCAACTTATTTCAGCTGATGGCATGATCATTTGTGCTAGCACAGCCGATTCCCTTTATTCAGCGATTAATGAGCTTTTAGAAAATAAAACGCGTAGTCAACAAATTGGCGAACAAGCGTATCAAGTATTAAAACAAAATCAAGGCGCACTACATAGGCTTTTTAACATTATCAACTATTATCTTTGCTCAAAATAAGGATTACTTGTGAATAAAAAACAAGGGTTATTGCTGATTAATCTAGGTACACCAAACGCGGCAACACCAGATGCAATAAAACGGTACTTAACCGAGTTCTTACTCGATCGCCATGCCGTTGATTTACCGAAACTATTTTGGTATCCGATTTTAAAGTACCTTGTAATACCTAAACGAGTGCCTTACATTATTCATCATTACCAAAAAATTTGGATAAATGGCTCATCACCTTTACTTCATTACAGCCAATTATTATGTGATAAATTACAACACCACTTACCAAATATTCAATGTGAATTAGCCATGACCTATGGTGAACCCAATATTCAATCTGCATTGAACAAGCTTCAATCATGTTCAAAAATTACGGTATTGCCACTTTTTCCACAATACTCAACAACCACAACACTCGCTGTACTTGATAAACTTAAACAAATTATAGCAACCGACAAAATCATAAATAGTATTGACTATATTCGTGATTATGCCGATCATCCAAGCTATATCAATGCACTTTATTTACAAATTAAGCAAGCATTTCAATGCCAAGGTGAGCCTGAAGTGCTTATACTTTCTTATCATGGTATTCCTGAGCGTTATATTTACAAACGAAAAGAGGATTATATTCAACGTTGTGAAATGACCACACAGTTATTAATCGAAAAATGCCGAACAAATAACATAAATATACCAATTCAAATGGCTTATCAATCGAAATTTGGAAAAGGCAAATGGGTTACACCAAGTACCAGCGATACACTACAAACATTAGCAAAAAGTGGTGTTAATAATGTGCACGTCATCTGTCCCGGATTTTCGGTAGATTGTATTGAAACTATTTACGAAATTGACGAAGAAAATCGAGAAATCTTTTTAAATGCAGGTGGAAAATCATTTTATTATATTCCCACATTAAATGACACAGACTTACAGATTAATTTAATCATGGCATTAATCAACCAAACTCAGCCACCTATACTTAATAATTTATACTGAAACACATAGTTACCTGAAACTTTTTGACAAAAATGATACGACTTAAAAATTACACTAAATAGGTAAATGTTGATTTTTAAACGAATGAAATTTTAAATTAACGAATATTAGTGCTAACTATCTATCACCTAAGTAATCTATGGCGTATGATAAGGCATTATTTTATAATTCAGTATCTGAGCACTGAGGAGAAAATTAAGTGAAAATAATCATCATTGGCGCTCAAGCTGCAGGTGCAAGTGCTGCTGCAAAGGCTAAAAGAATGAACCCTGAGGCAACCATCCGTATTTATGAAAAATCAGATATTGTTTCGTTTGGTGCTTGCGGTTTACCTTATTTTATTGGTAACCATTTTACTGATGCCGACGAAATGATATCCCGAACGCCCGAGCAATTTCAAAAAATGATATTGAAATAAAAACTTTACATGAAGTCATTGCTATTGATACTAATCAAAAAAAATTGACTGTTAAAGATCTTAATACTGGCAATTGCTTTGATGATTGCTATGACAAGTTACTACTTGCAGTTGGTGCAAGTCCCATCATTCCCCCTTTTGAAAATAGCCAACTAAAAAATATCTTCACATTACGCAACCTGCATGATGGGGTAGCTATCAAACAGACATTATCCAACTCAAATATCAGAAATTTGATTGTTATAGGTGCTGGATATATTGGACTTGAAATAGCTGAATCGCTTGTTGCTTTACAAAAAAACGTCAAATTGATTTGTAACTCTCCCCTAAAATAGTACAGCAAAAAAGTGGAAAATTCTCTATGATAAAAGTAAAGGGGATTTAATGATGAAAAAAATGACTAAACATCAAATCGTCGCTATTTTAAAAGAAGCGGAAGCGGGTATTCCCGTTATAGAGTTGTGCCGTAAATATGGCATGGGTAATTCAACTTTTTATAAATGGCGGGAAAAATACGGCGGAATGGAAACTTCGGATATCAAACGCTTAAAAGAGCTGGAGGCTGAAAACCGCAAACTTAAGCAGATGTTTGCCGAACTGAGCTTAAAATCACAGCTTCAGGAAGAAATCATAAAAAAGCTTTAGTGCCCACAAAGGCCCGTAAAACGTGGGCACAGCAACTACAACAAAATCATTCTGTTACTATAGCTATGAGCTGCGCTA
>NZ_LZHJ01000115.1:0-2024 GCF_001690815.1 Gilliamella sp. GillExp13
CTTTATTTTGATAAAGATAGTTATAGATTGATTGGACGCTGACTTTCTTTAAACGTGCAGCAATCTGCTCTGGGCTGTAATAAAGCATGAGGTATTTTTCAACTTGGCGCCATACCGAAGACTCTATTGGCTTACCATTACCGCTGTTTTTTCGCCTTTTCCTAGCTAGGGTTACCGCATCATGTGCTTGATAGGCTTGATTAGGTTTTGAGTTTCTTTTTATCTCTCGACTTATTGTCGAAGGATGTCTATTGAGTAGCTGGGCTATCTCTTTTTTATTCTTTCCGGCTTGTAATAATACGAAAATTTGGTATCTTTCCTTCCTAGAAAGGTGATTATAATACATAGCAATCTCCAAACTGTGGTGGTGCGAAGGTGCTAGTATAAATCACCTTTCTACTTTCTTCACTCCACCGTGTTTAAAATTGCACTTCATGTTTGAATCCAGGCTTCCTACATAAATATCTTCAACAATGGCGTGTTGATTTACGATTCTCCATTTAATATTAAAATGGTAAAGTGTAAATCCGTATGCTTGTTCATTAATGTTTTTTTGTTTATAGGCTGGTCTTGGATCTTGGGATATTACTTGTGTAATTAATTCGGCGAGTTGAGGATAACTTTGTTTTTGTAAATCCAAAGATAATCGTGCTTTTTGTGAGAACTCTACTGTTATTTTTTTTTCAGGAGTAGATTGTGCGTATCCTGCAAGTGCTTCTGAGTGACTATCGGAATAAGGGAGATAAGGCTTGATATCAATAATTGGTGTACCATCGACTAAGTCAAGACTTCCTAATTTTAAGACTACTTGCTTATTTTCTATGATGATATCTTTTAACTCTACTGCTGAAAGCCCAATATGATTAGGTCTAAACGGCGATCGTGTAGCAAACACCCCTATTGTTTTATTACCACCTAAACGAGGAGGGCGAACGGTTAATCTCCATTTTTCAGGAGCAACATGGTGAAATAGGAATAATAACCATAAATGTGAAAATTGTTCTAATCCTTTTACACTGATAGGGTCATTATAAGGTGCTAATAAATAAAGTTCCCCTTGTCCTGCACTAACTAGATTGGGTTGTCTTGGTACAGCAAATTTTTCACTATACGGTGAGCGGATAATGCCGATTGGTTCAATTTGATATGTCATTATTGGTCGATAATTTTATTTATGAGTAGCAGTTTTGTTAAGTCATTTTATTATTATCTCTATTTCCGCCGATCGATACAAAGATCGGCGGATTTAATATTAGTCTAATATTTATTTATAAATTGTTACCAACCGCGAATAGCTCCACCATTAAAAATTTGGTCAGCTTTTTGTGCAACAGCTTCGGTTTGGTATGCTTTAACAAAATTTTTCACATTTTCATTATCTTTATCCACTTCACGCGAAACAATAATGTTAACATATGGTGATTCTTTATCTTCAACAAAAATACCATCTTTACTTGGTGTTAAGTTTGCTTGTCCTGCAAATGCGTTATTGATGATTGCAAGATCAACTTGGGCATCATCCAATGAACGAGGTAACATTGGGGCTTCGAGTTCTAAAATATTGTAGTTATAAGGGTTACTGGTAATATCAAGTACAGTTGGTAGTAAACCTTTAGATTTATCAACAGTAATCATCCCTTCATGTTGTAATAATAGTAATGCTCGTCCTAAGTTTGTAGGGTCATTAGGAATAGCAATCGTTGAGTTAGCTGGAATGAAAAATGCTTCACCGCGTGGTGAAGTGACTTTTACACCTTCGCCTGTTTCTATTGATTCATCAATTGGTTTTAGTTTATGAGAATAGCTTGCAATAGGATAAACAAATGAATTACCTACTACAGCTAATTTATAGCCACGTTCTTTCATTTGTTCATCTAAATAAGGTTTATGTTGGAAAGCATTTACATCAATTAGACCATCATTTAATGCTTGATTTGGGGTTACGTAATCGTTAAAAATAACTAGTTCAACATCTAGATTATAAAGATCTTTTGCTTGTTGTTTAACTACTTCAGCAACTTCTT